>JAYVAZ010000087.1:0-4827 GCA_043750675.1 Pseudobdellovibrionaceae bacterium
TCGTATTAAGAGTTAAGCCGGGTTTTATATTCTAGATTTAAGGGTATAATGCGCAGCGGTATCTGTATTGATTGCGTTTTCTGGGATGTTTGATAATCATTTACAGCCTGTTTTTTAACAGCAAAATAACCTTTTAAGGATGTGCTTATGAGCAATACTGGACTAGATAAATCACCAATGACCTTAAAGGGTAAGCTAATGCTTGAATCAGAACTGAAGAAACTGATCCATGAAGATCGCCCATATATCATCAAAGCGATTGAAGAAGCCCGTTCACATGGTGATATCAGTGAGAATGCTGAATATGATGCTGCAAAGGAACGTCAGGCACTTATCGAAGGCCGCATTGGGGAAATCCAATCGAAAATTGCCACCGCAGAAGCCGTTGACCCTGCAACGATTCGTTCTGAACGTATTGTTTTCGGGGCAACCGTAACGCTACAAGATTTGGAAGAAGGTTCAAACATTACTTATCAAATCGTTGGACTTGATGAAGCTGATGTTAAAAGTGGCAAAATTTCAATTATGTCCCCATTTGCTCGTGCCATGATTGGCAAAAAAAGTGGCGATATGGTTGTCGTTCAAAGTCCAAAGGGCGAAAAGGAATTTGAAGTTAAAGAATTCAAGTTCGTTTAAATTGTCGCAACGTTCGGTCCATTTGAGACTCTCTGATAAAATTTCTTGAAAATTTATCGCAGCCTCTCACAATAGAGATATGAGCGAAATTAATAAATCCAATGATCGATTCCTGGTCGCCGAGCAGCCTGGTTTTTCTACAAGTCTCATCGGGCTAGTCATTGCATTGCTATTGGGGTTCGTAGTTCGAGCCGCCGTAAATTCGGAAAAACTTAAAGAAAAAATGAATCAAGCAACCCGCGACATCAGCAAGGAGATGGATGTTGAGCTGGGGCAGGTAAAATTAAGCCTTTCTGATGGAATATTTCCCGAGTTCGCCGTGCAGGTCCAAGACCTAGAATTAAATTCGGAAAAAACCTGTTTAATGGGTGCTCAGTTCCAAGTAAATAATTTGAAACTACCCATCGCTTTATGGCCACTTTTTTCCGGAAAAGTAGAAGTAAATAAGATTGTCATTGAAGAACTTAATCTCAATTTAAGAAAAAAATATTCGCCTTGTGATGAATCGGCGGGGCGAAGTGTAGTTGAAGGCGGTCGCAAAAATGAGACCACTAATCCACATGAGGCGGTTGGTTCTGATTCCAATGGTGCCGGGCAAACACTGCCGGCTGATACACCTCAGCCAAAATCTTTCCCCATTGAAAAAATAGTTATCGATAAAATTAAAATTAGTTACGTGCCGCTTTCATTTACTTCGATCAAAGCCAAAGATTTTGTAGCCCGGTTTTTGGATAACAGTTTGGAAAAAGTCCGCATTAATGCAGTCATCGAGGCTGATAGCGCCACTCTATCTGGTGACTATTCTTCCTTTGCTGATTTTGAACTATCCTATGACAAATCTTTGCCAAACAGTTTGCGAGCCAAAATTAATGGTGAATGGCGCGAAGGTCTTTATCAGATGGGTTTCGATTTTAATCAGGGTAAAAATCAGGCGATGATAAATGTTGAACTTGAACATCTACCGCTGAATCAGATTGCTGCCGTTTTTAAAAAATACAAAATCATTGAAAAAGAGATCTCTCCGCAACAGACCTGGATTAGCTTGAAAAGCAGTTTTATTATTCCAGTAAATGATCTGAACAAGGGCAGCGGGCTGGTTGAAAGTATTTTGATCGATGGCGATTTAGGCGAGATCGATGTAAAAAATGTATTTCTAGAGCAGTTACATCCCGCTATTTTTAAACCTTATCATGTTGATGTTAAAAATTTCTCCCTAACGGATTTTATTAGTTCTTTAGATGGAGCAGCGGTTCCTGATTACATTGAAAGCTTCGGTCGCATTTCTGGTGTTGTCGATGTCGACGAAAAAAATCGCCTTATGATGAAATTAGAAAACAGCGGTTTGGAACTGATTTTTTCTAATAAAGGAAAAAGGGATTTTCAATTGTTTAGTTTGATACTGGCGCAGGTTAAGTATGATCCACAATTGGAACAAAATAACTGGCAAATACAAATTAGTAATATGAAACCCAATGAGGGAATCTTTTTAGGTTCGATAGTGATCGAGTCAAATAAAGAATGGTCGAATTCAATTTTAAAAATGGATATCGACGAATTTAGTTTTTCACCCAATGTTCAACGGTTGATGACAAATTCGGGCTATTTTGGTGCAATGTCGGGATCTATCAAAATGGAAACGAAACAACACAAGTTAAGCGAGATTAATATGAAGATCAGTATGCTTCCTAGTTTAATCGAAGGAGTGAATACGGATCGTCTATCGGTGATGGCCCGAAAAAGTGGGGACAAGTTTATTTTTCAGTTTAATTCCGGTGAACTTAAAATTATGCAAAACTCGATGGCTACCCAGTTTTTTAATTCTTTGAACTTTCCGCTTCTATCCAAAGAGGGAACTTTTATTTTTACCAAACCTCAATTGCAACTAACGACTGCCATGAATTCTGATTTAGCATGGAATTTTCAGGCCAGCCATTACGATAGTCGTATTGAAACTCAATCGGGTTGGGACCAAAATCAAAATCTTTCTGGTTACCTTAAAGATTCCAAATCCAAAATGAAATGGGAGATTAAAGGTGATCGATTCCATCCACAAATTATACAACAGTAAATTACTAAAAGCGGCAAGCTGGCCCAGGGGTGCCCTTCGGCTTCCTAAATTCCAGGCTCATCGGGGAGTTTGGGTATCGGGTTCACAGGAAAATACCTTAGACGCTTTCAAAGAAGCAAAACTGCAAAAGGCAGAAATGTTTGAATGCGACATACAGTTGTCTGCTGATTTTATTCCTATCATTTTCCACGACGCGATAACGGGGCGATTTTCTAAAAATAACCGTAAGGTTGCAGAACTAACCGCCCAGGAATGTAAACAAGAAGTGAATGCACCAACCTTAGAGGAAGTTTTAATAGATCCGAACGTGCCTATGCAGATTAACATTGAACTGAAAACCAACTCTCTAGCCGGAACTCCCTTAGAGCGAAAGGTCGTCCAACTGATTCGAAAGTTAAAAGCTGAAAACAGAGTGCTTTTTTCTAGCTTTAATCCGTTTTCCTTGTACCTTCTGAAACAGCTCGCTCCAGAAATTCCTCGGGCACTGTTAGTGAGTAGTGATGATCATAAGGACAATAAGTTTTATTTGAAGAAAATGCTTTTGGCGCCGATTACTGGATTTCATATGTTGAATTTGGATTACAAGATGATCAATGAGGAATTGATGGAATTATGCCATAAGAAAAAAATTCCGGTTGCTGCATGGACTGTTAACGATCGTAGTAAAGCCCAACTGTTGCTAGAGTGGGGAGTAAGTTCGATCATTTCAGATCAGTTTTATAATTTTGAAATGTTGAAGTGATTTATGAATAAGTTAGTTAAAACAAAAATAGAGTTAGCCAAAACCCGAAGTCTAAATAAACAAGGGGTGAAAACCAGCGAACTGATTCAAGGCAGTGGTCCTTTGAATCGCGATGGTGTTCCCGAGATTCCACCGGATCAGCGTAAAGTAAATAATTGGCCCGTTCTGGATCTTGGTGTGCAACCATCTATTGAACTGAAAGATTGGACTTTGGCCGTTTCTGGATGTTGCGCAAATCCTAAAAAATTCACTTTCGCGCAGCTGAGTAAAATCGGAGTCGTTGATGACACTTCTGACTTTCATTGTGTTACCGGGTGGAGTCGCCTGGGCATGAAGTGGAAGGGGATTCGACTGAAGGATATTGCTGCTTTTTGTAAAATTACGGAGCAAGCGAAACACGCTTATTTCGAGGGCTCAGATGGTTACTCCACTAATATTACAATTGAAGAAGCACTTAAAGAGGACGTTCTAATTGTTTTTGAAGCCAACTGGGAGCCTTTACCGAAAGAACACGGCGGGCCGGTGCGAATGATTACTCCGCAGCTGTGGGCCTGGAAAGGTTCTAAATGGATTAAGTCGATCGAGTTCTTAGAGCAAGATCGACGTGGATTTTGGGAACTCAGAGGTTATTCAAATTCGGCGATTCCCTGGTTGAATGACCGTTACACGGCAGACGAACACAGCGGCTAGGCCTACAGATTTTCTAAAGGCATCGGTTCTGGTATATCCATGATCGAATCGTCTGTAGCACGGCCGTTATTTTGTTTTAAATCGATGGTCATTTCAGAAGTATCTAACTGAGCTTTTTGAGCGGTTTCAATTCTTTCCGATTTACCGGCTTTATCTGATTTTGCCGATTTCGAACTTAATTTTTTTAATTCTTTTTCATAATTATCTTTAATGGCTTTCAAGCGATCCTGATAATCTCTTTTGATTAATTCTATTTGCGCAGATTTGTTTTCGCTCATGCAGCCCTTAAAAATATTTGCGGCTTCTTCTTTGGCTTTGAATCGACAAGAAACTTCAATTTCATTCAAAGATTTTATTTGCGCCGCAATTGAATTTACAGAGACCAACGATAATACGGTTGCCATTAATATAACTAATTTTGATTTCCCCATAAACACCCCTTAGATTCAATTAAATTGAAGTTTTCGATCCACAGCCAATCATTACAAATTTAGTGCCGCCTCCGGGGAGGTAAGGCTGTTTTAAAGGTGTTAAAGGATGAAGTTATTTCAGGACTGTACAGTCAATTGCCGGCAAAACGGTCCGCACAAATTAGAGAACTTTGAGACATCGACGGTTGTTTTGGGTTATGTATTGGGAATCTTTTTTCTTTTCTTAGTGGCCTGGACCTTGCGTGGTTCTGGGAACGAAA
>JAYVAZ010000088.1:0-3168 GCA_043750675.1 Pseudobdellovibrionaceae bacterium
CCTTGCAACAAATGATGCCACTTATGTATTTCAGTTAGATAATACAACTCCGGGTGCATTTAATATCACAGGCATCACCGGTACTTTGGATGTCACGGCCGATGTATGGTTGATTGGAAGTTTAACACCTAAAATAAATTTTACGGGATCAAGCAGTGCGGCAACTTACGATCTTACCATTAAAAATAGCGCTGATACGGTAACCGTTTGTACTTTAGCAGGATCAACGTCCTCACCAGCAACAGTGACAGGATGTACGTTAACGCATGGAATGGTTTATCATGCGCATGTCAGGGCCTATACTGTTTCCGGATTATTAAGTACTCTGGCTACAAACGATGCAACGTTTACATTTACAGTTGATAATACAACACCAGGACCATTTAATATCACCGGTATTACTGGTGTCGCCTATAGCGGTGATACGACAGCAGATGCGTTCTTGGCAACTACAGGTTCTTTAGTTCCGGTAGTTAATTGGAGTGCCTCATTATACGGGGCTACTTACGATATCACTATAAAAGATGATACCGATGTAGCAGTGCTTTGTTCGATTACGGGTGTAACGACTTCTCCCTATAATTTTGCAACTTGTACCACTTTAGCAGCCTTGCAAACTTACCATGTGCATGTAACGGCAAAATCTTTGTCAGGATTTACTTCAACTGCAGCAACCAATGATTTAACTTTTACTTTCGTTACCGATGGTTCTAAGCCTGCCGCATTTAAATATCGTGGTATTACGAGTACATCTGGTGGAGACAACACACAAAATATGTTTTTAAGTGCGGGTCTAAATCCAAGAGTCAATTGGGATAACCTCGTTGCAAACGCATGGTGGTTTGATGTTAAGATTACCGATTCAACGGGTACAATTACTAAGTGTCAGCAGGTAGATATACCAGCGCCAGCAAATGATTATGGATTTTCAGGTGGAGTCTGTGGATTAGTGGCTGGTCAAACGTATATTGCGTCTGTAACAGCAAAGTCATATTCAAAATTAAATACCACAGGGGCCGGCCTAAATACGCCGACGATTACGGCCTATACGTTTACTGTTGATAACGTGGCACCAGTGGTCACTTACAGTATTACTCCATCACTGGCTCCGAATAGTTCTTATCAACAGATCATTGCGGGTACTTGTTCTGACTCTGGTTCGGGAATTGCGGCTAATGGAATTAAAATCTGTGTTAAAAATTCAGCCAGTGGAACTTGTGCTTTTCCTGATGATTACACCAATACGACCAATTGTAGTAGCGGAACCTATACTTATACGACAAATCTGACTCCAGAAATGTGGGAGATCGAAGTCGTGGCCACAGATGCTGCAGGTAATACCGGATTAATTCTTGGTCAAGGTGGTCAGAATTACGAAATCGTTGCGGCGGTCGATGATTGGGCTGCGACCAGTGGAAGTTCTAATCCGGTCGCAAGATCAAATCATTCGGCGGTTTGGACTGGTAGTAAAATGATTGTTTGGGGCGGAATTAACTCAGCCAGTAACGCTATTAATACAGGTGGAATTTTAGATGGCGCTGCCAACACGTGGACAGCAACGGATATTGCAGATGGTGATTTACCGGTGGCGCGTAGTAAACACACCGCGGTTTGGACCGGTAGTAAAATGTTAGTTTGGGGAGGATTGGACAATTCTTCTAATGAATTAAATACCGGCGGGGTCTATGATCTTGCTGGAAACTCTTGGACTGGGACGGCAACCACTGCAAGTGCACCTACGGCAAGGGCCAATCATACGGCAATTTGGACGGGAAGTAAGATGGTTATTTGGGGCGGCGATGATTCGGGTACTGCCACAGATACCGGCGGGGTCTATGATCCCGTAGCAGATACTTGGACAGCTACTGCTGCCTTGAACGCACCAAGCGCAAGGTCGAATCACACAGCTATTTGGACGGGTACATATATGATTGTTTTTGGTGGAGAAAACGCCGGCACTAGACTAAGCACAGGGGCAAAATATAATCCTTCGACAAACGTATGGACTGCCATTGACTCTGCAGGTGGCGATGTCCCATTGGCAAGAAGTTTTCATTCGGCGGTTTGGACTGGTAGTAAAATGATAGTTTGGGGTGGATCAGACGGCGCCACAAAGTACAATACGGGTTCATCATATAATTCAGCCTCTAATACGTGGACGGCTATCAGCGCAACCGGTAGTGTGCCTTCAGCACGTGCGGGACACGTGGCCGTATGGACAGATAATCGCATGATCGTTTGGGGTGGCACTGATGCGGGCGGTGTCAGCAATACCGGTGGAGTTTACTTAGCTTCCGGTGACTCATGGACCTCTACTAACTCGGGTAGTGGCAGTTTGCCGGTCGGAAGATCCAACATGTCAGCAGTCTGGTCGCCAAGCTTGTTTAAGATGATAATTTGGGGCGGCTTAGATTCTGGTCCAGCAGCATTAAGTTCTGGCGGCTTCTATTCACCGTAAGGCCTATTTAAGCATTTTCTAAATTTATATTTTTCAGTTGTTGCCGCCTGCATATTACTTTGCAAAAATAAAATAAATATGAAGGCAAGTCGATTTTTTTTACGACAATTGTTGGTAGGTTTATTGTCAAGTCAGGTGGCTTTAGCCGTAGTTGCTGGTGAGTCCGCTACAAAGATTAATCTAAGAAAAAATCATTATCTATTAGGATCCTGTACTGTTTTTGATTCGGATTTAAAACTGGTAGTGCAGCTTCCTGGGGGAAACATTTGTTTGCCACTTTCTGATGGCACCCTGGTAGCCAGTGATCTGGTGAAATTAAGAAGGTATGATCAAAAAGGGAAAGAGTTATGGTCTCTTGATGGGGAATATCATCATCAGTTAGTTTTTGCTAAAAATAAAATTTTTGCTTTAAAGGCAGAATCAAGGGAATTTTTAAATTACAAAATCAGATTTGATGTGGTCGAACTAATTGATCTTAATGGAAAAGTTCTACGGCGATTTTCATATAAAGATAATTTGGATAAACTGACCCAACATCAGGTAAACGGCTTTACTTTGGCGGCCTACCCGGATCGTAAAGAGATCAATAATAATTTATTAGAAATTAGTCACTTTAACTCTATTAAATCTATCAACGAAGGGGTGCTTGTAAATGATCTAGATAGTGGCCAGTGTTTTTTATTAGATAATGATTTAAATTTTAAAAAAAA
>JAYVAZ010000089.1:0-3074 GCA_043750675.1 Pseudobdellovibrionaceae bacterium
CGCACTCACTTCTTCAGCAAAAAAAGATTTAAAAGCAAAGTCAGGCATACTTCCATGCAAAGCACAGGTTTTTAAATATTGAGCGGCTTGGTGAATTAAATACTGTTCATCCCCGTGAAAAAAGTAAACTGGATGAAATTGCTGAGACTGCAATTGCGCTTCAATTTTTTGATAAAGCTCTTTAGGATCTAATTGCATGCGCTTCTCTACGACCTTCAAAAATTTTCAGTTATTCGGTCATGCGCTTCCGACATCATATCTTGAGCCATGACATCAATGTTTTGCCTGCGGGCCGACAAGTTGTAAAGAGGATTCACTGTGTTAACTCCAGCGATGCCCACTTGAGGAGCAACGTAAGTTCTTTCTCCATTGAAAAGTCCTGTCCACAAAACCGATCTATCAGCGATTCGCCTAACGGTAATTCTGGCTGTCGTTAATATTCGATACTCTGATGCTAGGACGGCGCCAGTCGGTAAAGTGCCGCCTTCTTTTTTTCCACCGGGTGCGTAATCTATAGACACGATTTCGCCTTCGATGATGACTTCGGCCTGTTTCACATCAGTAATACGCGCTACTCGCGATCGTTCAAACTCTTGAATTAAAGAATTGGTAAAAGACACTTCTATCCCAGGCTCGTAAGTTTTGTTTTTAAAAATGGGCACAACAATCTGTTGATAGCCACCAGGAAGGCTTCTTCCCTTATGACCCCAATTATAAGCACAGCCAGCGTTAAAAAGAACAAAGATACAAAGAACCTTACTGACAATTGAAAATATTTTTTGATAACTTAATTGTATGAAAGAAAACATTTCTGTCCTGGCTCCCGGGCCTGTTAATTTACACCCTAAAGTTCAAGAAGCACTAGGTTTACCAATGATTCATCATCGGACTCCGGCTTTTGATCAAATTTTAGCGCAAGTTTTGACTAGATTGAAAGACATTTTTAAAACAACTCAACCCGTCTTTGTTTTAAGCAGTACTGGTTCGGGCGGAATGGAGTCTTTACTAGTCAATACGCTGTCCCCTGGCGACAAAGTGTTAGTTATTGATTCGGGCAAATTTGGTGAGCGCTGGGCGGAAATGGCCAAAGTTTTCGGTGGCGCTGTAGAAACCGTTAAGATTACCTGGGGAGAAAGCGTTTCTCCTGAACAAATTGACCGAATTCTACAAAAACAACAGGATATTAGATTAGTTCTCTGCCAGGCCTGCGAAACTAGCACGGGAGTGGTGCATCCGATCAAAGAAATTGGCGAAGTGATTAAAAAATATCCCGGCACTTTATTTTTAGTTGACGGAATTACTGCTTTGGGTGCAATGCCTTTACCGATGGATGAATGGCATATCGATGGGTTGGTCGGCGGATCGCAAAAGGCATTCATGTTGCCGACCGGACTAAGCCTATTTTCTTTTTCGCAAAAAGCTTGGGATAAAATACCGCAGGCGACTTGTCCCCGATTTTATTTTGACGTTCGCAAAGAATTAAAAGCCAACCAAGCTGGCGAAACATTTTTTAGCTCCAACGTTACTTATATCCGCGCCTTAAATGTTGTTTTGGATCTTATTTTTGAAAAAGGCTTGGATAATTTGTTTGCGCAAATCGCCCGTCGCGCCCAGTTCACTCGCCACTTTGGGATGGAACTAGGACTAAAACTTTTTGCAAAAAATCCTTCCAACTCTTTAACTGCCTTTTTAGTTAACTCGGATGTAGACAGCCAGAAAGTTCGATTAGATTTAGAAAAAAAACATGGAATCACAATTATGGGTGGTCAGGATCAGGCCAAAGGCAAAATAATTCGTGTCGGTCATATGGGTTATATTGATGACGGTCTTTTGCTTCAGACCATGCTATCGTTATATGATGTTCTTAAAGAACACACTCGCGAATTTTTGCCGCCTAAAAATCAGTTTCAAAATAGTATGCAAAATTGGTTAAAAAATAATCCGGATAATTAATGCCTACAGATAAAAAGAAAATCCTTATTACTGATCGATTTACTCAAGAAGCTTTGCTGATGTTGACTCAACAAAACTTTCTTGAAGTTCAGCAGTGTGAACCAGATGCCGTTTACCAGCAGGATCTTTCGCAGTTTCATGGAATCATTACCCGCAGTCGCACTTTATTTGGTGCGGATTTTTTTACCAGAGCTAAAAAACTACAAATTATAATTACCGCAACCAGCGGTTTTGATCATATTGATTTAAATGCGGCCCGAAAATGGGGAATCACCGTCATGTTTACCCCTACCGCCAACATAGAAAGCGCCGCACAGATGACTTGGGCGCACGTCTTAAATGCAGCGACGAAATCTTTTGCCGCCAATAAACAGATTAAGGCAGGCCAGTGGCGACGGGAACTATTGACGGGCTTTGAACTGTCGGGAAAAACTTTAGGGATCATCGGCTTGGGACGCATTGGAAGTAAGGTTTGCGACTATGCACATACCTTTGGCATGAATGTTATCGCTTACGATCCCTACGCGGAAGAACAGGCCTTCAAAGACAATCAGGCCGAAAGAGTTTCCTTTGAAGAAGTCTTAAAAAAATCTGATGTACTGACTTTGCATGTTCCGAAAACAAAAGAAACGCATCATCTGTTAAATAAAACACAATTTGAGTTTATCAATCGCGGAATTGTTATTATTAATTGCTCGCGTGGCTCGGTCATTCACGAAACTGATTTGGTACATGCTTTAGAAAAAGAAATCGTTAGTTATTGCGGTTTAGATGTTTTTGAAAAAGAACCTTTGCCGCGTGACTCGACGTTGCTGAAGTTTTCCCAAGTTTCACTGACTCCGCATTTAGGTGCCAATACGTCAGAGGCTTTCGCCAAAGCCAGCGAACAAGCGGCTTTAAAGCTGACTCGATTTTTTTTAGATGGCTCTACCTCGGATACTCTGCCGCCGAAAGCGGCTTGGTACGGAGCGCAATTCGACGAACCCGAAGCGTCAGTTTAATCCAAACTTGCCTCAATCAGGGTAATCTGCAATCGTACTGAGGTTGAATTTTTCTAGCAGGCTGTCAGCCATGACAGCCTTACAAAAGAGGTAATCCGTGTCTGCAGTGGTTATTGTTGG
>JAYVAZ010000090.1:0-5791 GCA_043750675.1 Pseudobdellovibrionaceae bacterium
GTATTAAACTTGCTCGCAGAATGATGTGGATTAAACAGCTGAATATACAAAGGAAGTTTTATTTGTTTTTGGCGTTCGTACTCACGAATGGCGTTTGAAGAAAATACACAGCAAGGGATTATCAATTTTTAAGGCGTCGATTTAGGCTTGTTTCAATCTTCACAAAAGTTTGTAAAAACTCGGCCACGCCACCACTAAGGTAATAATTTCGATTATGCTCGCCATGCAAGGTAAGCGCCCATAGCAACAAGTGTCGCGCCAGTTAAATTATTGATTACTTTTCGATGTCGATCAAAGTAATTGAGCACTCCAAGCAATCCCATGAATGATCCCATGATGATGAGCTGCACACCTGCGCCAATGCCATAGACGAAAAGTAAGAAAGTACCTGTAATTATACTTTTTGTCGTTGCGGCCTGGCGTTGAACACGGGGCGACCACAAACGTATATACAAAACCAGTTACAAAAGATCCACCGTGAATTGCCATCGCCTGCGAATGAAAAAGCTTCGGAATACCGCTGACTGTCTATGACCTATTAAAAAATGCCGAAATTTGCGCTTTCGCAAGAATAGAAGAGCCTGTTACCGCTTTTAATACAATTGAACTGGTACAAAGCCTGCTTACCCATCTGCGGGAGCATATATGAAATATTCGAATCTTTTTGGTGCTATTTTAATAACTTCGACAACGTTGGTAGCTTTTGCTGAAGAAGCCCAATTAAACACGATACCTGAAAAGCCTAAATGGAGCTGGGAAGGGCAACTTCCTGTAGACGTAATTGCGACACCAGGTGCAGAGAAATCAAGTCAGATTCGAATGCAAGATTTTGAAATTAAAGTGAATCGCGAAATTTCAGAAAATATTCGGGCTTCTGTAAAGTTTAAGCTTGATCGCGCCCTTTATGAAAATGGAAGTTTTTTGCCTCAAACATTTAATTTCGAAGACTTTATTAAAGAAGCAAAAATCGAGGTGCGTAATATTGGTGGCAAACCAGTCGCCCTAGTTATTGGAAAACAAGAAATGGCATTCGGTATAGATACAACTAAAATGCCACTTCCTCCGGAAAGTCCAGTTCATAATCTTGTCGTACAAAATGAAGTCATTGGTTTTACAGTTGCCCTAGATCACGATTTTAATTTATTTGATAAAGTAGAGCTTTCTGGGTTTGAAACAAAGGCAGGAGACTTACAAATAGGAACCTTTGACGGCGCCTCTGTACGCATTAGCAAAAATATTACCGAACAAATTAAGGTTGCTGTTTCGGCCATGCACCTTGGTAATGGATACGACAAAACTCTTGGTTCTGAAAATCGCCAATCTGTAGGTCTTGTCTTTAAAAGCAAAGATGGAAATTACGAACTTTGGACAGAAGCTGTTCGCTTTGATAACAATCAACTTTACAAAAATTCTCGTTCCGCCATTTCAGTAGGCGGAGCTCGAAAGTTTGGGCCTGGAAGTGTAACTGTTGAGGCCAACCTAGTTCCTGGATCACTCCGACAAATTGGGATTGGTTACAATTTAGAGTTACGCAAAAATTTATATTTAGGAGTCGAAGTACGTCGAACCCAGTATGACCCTATTACCGGAATGCAAAGCGTAACCCAAGTTGGCTCTCGAATTAAATACTTGTTCGACGGTAAAAGATAATTCAACAAAAGCTAACTTTAGTCATAATTAAATAGACACCTTAACAGGCTCTACTTATCATATTAAGCATGAGAAAATGGCATCGTTGGCTTAGCATACCCGCCCTTATATTCTTAATTGTTGTTTCAATTTCTGGACTTATTTTACAAGTACAGGGCTTTCTAAATGAAGATGAAGAAAAAACCGAACGGCTAGAAAATCAGAAATCAAAAATACTAATGAGCTCAGCACTAAATTATTCAGGTGCTATAGAAGCGGCTAAAAAAATTATTATAAGCAAAACTGGTGATATCGAAGTTAAAAAAATTGAAATCGAATTCAGGCAGGATCCTTCAGTAGTGTCAGTTTATACAGACGAAAAAATTCCTAGAATATTTCAAATTGATGCCAAAACTGGTCAGATCATTTCAGAAAAATTAGAAAACACAGATAAATTTTGGATTAAACTTCATTCTGGCGAATTATACGGCGACTTTGGAAGAAGCACCGGTATTTTTTCTGGATTGGCTCTTTTATTTTTTTCGATCAGCGGTTTTTGGATTTATTTCCAAATGTACAAGCGCCGACCGAAGCAAGGACCACTATGGAAAAGAATCTTTTGGTAAACTGTATGGCTAAGAAAATTTTATTCACTTTTATTTTTTTAATGAGCCCACTTTGTTTTGCGGGTATTGAAACTACGGGGTCTTATTCAATCACGAGTAATGTCTCTGCTGAAAATTCGAAAAAATATTATTTTTCTCATAAATTTCAATTTAATCTAAAACCTGAAGGGTCTAAGCATTCATTTGAACTTAGAGATGAAAATTATTCAGAAGCTTCGTTTCACGGATCAGATCCAAACGAAGTTATTGTTGAGAATAAAGCAGAAACCCAGCTTAATTATAATTATGCTATAAATGAAAATTTATCTTGGTTTGTTGGTGGATTACACCATTCTAATTATACAATCAGAGACACATATGGTTGGTATTTGACTGGCCTAAGTGCAAGCGTGTCACCGCTAGACCTAACTTCAATTACAGCTAGCCTAACGGCAAATCAAAGAGCACAAGGCGGTCGTATTTTTTATGATGCATCTTTTGGTGTTGAAAACACTATTCACCCTATGTTTACACTATTTGCATCTTTTCATAGGTACGAAAATTTTGGTGAGACCGATATTTCTCCGTCGAAAAAGTTGGAATATGAACTCGGAGTAAATCACAGACCTTCAGGACGATTTTCTTTTGGTTTGTCTTATTTTAAACATACACAAGACGATGACAGCCTTGATACATTTTCCGCCTATCGTCTTCGGTCGACTTACTTGTTTTAAGTATCGTTACACTATGTTAAGTTTGAATTGGATCTGTTATCGAGCACTTCCTGATATGCTTTTGGAAAGCTTTTTTACATTAATAATCAGTTGCCTCACGTAAATTAAATGTTGCTCAAATCGACAATAACGTTAACGAATTCACAATTGGAATGGGAAAATGGAAATTGAAAAAAATGAGTCCCTAAATCCAACAGTCGTAAAACTTGGCATCGTATCTTTTTTCGCAGATGTTGCAAGTGAGATGCTCTATCCGGTAACACCAATTTTTCTAACAACCGTGTTGGGTGCTTCAATGGCAAATGTTGGCATGATTGAAGGAATTGCTGAAGCTATTGCGAGTTTACTTAAAACTTATTCTGGAAGCTGGTCAGATTATATCGCTAAAAGAAAACCCTTTATAATTATCGGCTATGCCCTCGGCGCGATATCGAAGCCGTTCATTGGTCTTTCGCAGTCTTGGATGCATGTACTAGGAGCTAGGGCACTTGACCGCACCGGCAAAGGTATAAGGTCTGCTCCACGAGATGCTTTGATTTCTGATTCCGTTGATCCTTCAAAAAGAGGCGCAGCATTTGGATGGCATCGCGGAATGGACACTTTGGGAGCGGCTGTTGGACCACTTTTAGCCATACTTTTACTTTCATTTAATTCTGATAATTTAAGATCACTTTATTTTTGGGCTCTGATTCCTGGCATTCTTTCAGTAGCCGTGATTTTTTTCATCAAAGAGCCCAAGCATGAAGCTCAACGGCGGCCAAGAGAAAATCCATTTGCTTCCTGGAAACATTTTAATCCTTCATTTAAAAAATATATTTATGCATGGGGCGCTTTTTCACTGACAAATTCAAGTGATGTTTTTCTATTGATGAAAGCAAAGTCATCAGGCCTTTCCACTCAGTCTGTAATATTTCTGTTTTGTCTTTACAATTTAACTTACTCTCTTTCGAGTCCCTATCTTGGACAACTTTCTGATCGAATCGGCAGAAAAAAAATAATGGCTATGGGGCTTTTTGTGTTTTTTCTTGTTTATTTAAGTTTTGGTTTTGCAACAGAAACTTGGCATTTTTGGACTTTATTTTTGATCTACGGTCTTTATATGGGAGCAACCGAAGGAGTGGGAAAAGCTTTAGCAGTTGACCTTGCGCCCGCTCATTTGAAAGCGACAGGCATTGGGATCCTAGGAACAGTTACTGGATTTTGCACTATCTTCGCAAGTATCGTCGCCGGAGTTCTTTGGGATCATCTTGGATCAAGCTCTACATTTATATTCGGAGCCTGTGGGGCTTTAATTGCTATGGTTATGATCCAAATGGCAAAGCACAACAGGGACGCGAAATGAAAATGAAATGAGAACGCTCTCATTCCGTTTTCATCTAAATCGGCAGAATGATAATAATTATCATTCTGCCCACTTTTAACCTATACAGTAAAATTCAACGAGGTAAATATGTGCAAATCAGCTCAAAGATTTATTCAGCTGTTAATATCATTAATTTTACAAGCAGGCTGCACCACAACAGCTACGAAAACTGCAATAGTGGCTGCTACTCCTGATTTAATGAATAACAATTACGCTCAAGTTAACCTAGTAGCTAACCGCGCAGAGTTTAAACCAGAGATTATCGAAACTCGAATGCAAAATGCTTGGGGACTTGCAGACCGCCCCGCAGGCGCTGGTGGACATTTTTGGATAACCGCACAAAAAACGGGAACATCTATTGAATACGTTGGTGACGTGAATGGCACAAAGCTATTTCAAGATAATCTTAAAAATGTCGATCTTTTCGAAAAAGCTGGAAAAACAGATACTCCAACGGGAGTCGTTTTTAATCCCGCGAAAGAATTCATAGTTGATCAATCCAGCCCATCTGGTGTCTTTAAATCAGAAAGTAAATTTATTTTTGCAACTGACTCAGGAAAAATTTATGGCTGGGGAGAAAAAAAGAATGAAGATGGCACTTTCAACCGCCCGACAACTGGCGTGGTTAAAGTAAACAATAAAAAACGTGGTGACCAATATTTTGGATTGGGTATTGATTCAAAAGGCACAAAACTTTTTGTTGCAGACTTCGGACACAAACCACAAATTCGCTTATTTGATTCTCAGTTTAAAGAAGTGAAATTAAGCAAAGATCAATTCAAAAACCCTTATATTAAAGGAGCCTTTACAAAGGCTGGTGAATTCGGTCCGTATAATGTTCAAGTTCTTAACATAAATAATTCAGAACACGTTTTTGTAGCTTACGCAGAAATAGAAAAAGATAAAAAAACTGGTAAAATCGAAGCTGGCGAAGAACAAAAGGGCGCTGGTCTTGGCCGTGTCGTTGAATATGACCTTGATGGAAACCTGATCCGTGAATGGAAAGACAAAGGCTTACTGAATGCGCCTTGGGGTTTTGCTGTTGCTCCAGCAGAAGGATTTGGAAAATTTTCTGGAGCGCTCTTAGTTGGTAACTTCGGTGACGGTACAATCGTCGCTTTTGATCCAAAAACATTTGAAGCGATCGACTATTTGAAAAATAAAGACGCCACTATTAAAATTGATGGCTTGTGGGGATTAATGTTTGGCAACGGCGCAAGTCTTGGTGAAAAAAATCACCTTTATTTTGCAGCCGGTCCCAATGATGAAACGGATGGAATCTTCGGTAAAATTAAAGTGAACACGGATCAGGAGTAACTTATGTCAAAAATATTTTTAGCTGCTTTATTAGTTTTAGCTTTCGGATCAATTTCTTTTGCAGAAGACGATACAGTGCAAATTAAACTTGTTATTCAAAATGGAAAATTCGAACCCGCAGAGTTAAAAGTTCCCGCCAACAA
>JAYVAZ010000091.1:0-4453 GCA_043750675.1 Pseudobdellovibrionaceae bacterium
ATGAACATGGTTGGGTTTCCTATACTAATACAGGAATAGAAGCCGTTACCACTTGCCGAAATCATGATTGTAAATATCTTGGCTGGACAGAGCAGACTAAAACTAAAACGAATCGGATTCATTGTAAAGAGGGCGGATGCTTTCAAACTGGTTGGTCAGAATTCTAATGAAACTAGGCCAAACTACGGTATTAGGCATGGATAAATAACACCATCTGTATTTTTTAAAAGCTCAAAAGAGTGTACAATACCGCCCGCAAAGATTTCTAAAAACATTTTTTCATCTTTAATTTCAGCTTGATACATTGCTGGCATTTCGGGAGAAAAACCAATTCCGCCGCCAAAGATTATTGTTCCGTCGGCATCAATTTTTGATAGGTGGGTATTAAAATCGGAATCCACCTTTCCTTGAGCACAATCCAATGTGATCGAAGCCTGGTCACCATAAACCATGACCTGAATATGTTGGCCGCCCCAACTTTCCACCACAAATCCGGGAAAGGTACCGCTGGAAATTCCGCCAGCAACAACTGACAAAGGCAGCAACATTCCTAGCATCAATATACATTTTCCTAATTTCATAAAATAACTCCCGTATAATTAAATTTTTGCTCAGCCGGCTTTTCTGCAAACTACTTCGGCTTCGATTGACGCGCAAGATAAATTTTTATAAAAAATAGTGGTTGTTTGTTAATATAAAATAAACATATTGTCCATTTATGAGTAAACTTGAAAACGAAAACTATAAGGACGTCCTCAAAAGTAAAATTACTGAAAACCTGGGAAACCGTGGGTATCAGTCTAGATTGGCAGCGGCGGCGGGGTGCTCGCGATCCTTTCTTTCTCAGGTCTTGGCTCAGCATTTAGATATACATCTCACGCGCGATCATGCCGCCGGGATGTGCGCATTTTGGAATTTTAATGAACTCCAATTTGAAATATTTTTATTGCAGCTTGATTTTGCTAAAGCCAAATCAACTGCCTTGAAAGAACACGCGGCTGCTAAAATAAAAAAACTTAAAAAGGAGCAGATTAAATTACCTAAAGAGATCGCCAAGGAAAATATTAGCGAAATGCAATCCCAAGCCATCTATTATTCGACTTGGCTTATGGCCGCAGTTCATATGGCTATCACGATTCCGGAATTTCAAGATCCCAAACAATTGGGTCAACGACTTGGGCTGAATGAAAATCAAATTGAAAAAATTTTGATTAAATTGCAAGAAATAGGTTTAGCAAAAAAAAGCGACGCACACTGGGCTCCGACCAAAAAAGATATTAATCTCAATGAGAATTCTGATTTTAGCACTTCAAATCATATTCACTGGCGTAATAGGGCCATCTCCAAAATATATTCTCGGAAGCCTGACTCGATCCACTTTTCTTCGGTTTTTTCGTTCAACAGAAAAGATGTCAGGGCATTAAATGAACTCATCAAAAAAATGATCCTTGATTCCCGCGACCTTATCATACAATCGAAAGAAGAAGAGCTTTACTGCTTAAATATTGATTTTTTCGAAATCTAAATTTTCTTTGCCTGCCGTAATTTTATCCACATATAACCATGAAAAAAGAAAGCAATAAACCATTTTACCCAGATGGCCGTAGCACCATGAGCATAACCATAGATGCCAGTAGTTACCGCCGTAAACATGCCCAAACTATGTAAACTGATTCTTTGCGGTAAAACGATAGAAGCCAAAAAAGTAATGGTCGAAATCCAACCAATCACTTCAATAGCTATTTCCTGTATGCTCATTAGGGATCCTCAATATCTTTGTACTTCCATAAAAATCTTCCCATGCTAATAATCAAAAATAAGATTGTGGCAATCAAGCCGTACCCGTAACCTTCACCTGGTCGATTGGAATAATTAATTCCAAAATAAAACATAAAAATTTTATTAACTATTAGTGGAATTACGGAGGCCTTCAAAAAGTCAGCCATAACCTTGTTATTTACGCCCGCGGGCTGATCGGACTGCTGCGGACTATCCTTCGTATTTTTTTCTGAGACCATCGTTTCGTTTTATCCCAACGGGAACATGAGTTCAATCCTAAATAATTTTAAAACTAACTGGCTGAATTTGAGAAAGGCACCTAACCAAAATAGCTTAGGATTGGAAATATCCGACGACTTGACCCCTGTCGCTACCGTTGAAAAATTTCTTTTTTTACAGATATAAATAAGAATGATTCCCATCAGAACATCGCGGAAAATTAATTTTATAGGGTTCCAAGTAAGCTCGTCAAAAACCGGCACCGAAACCACTATCAGTTCTACCCCGTACTTTTGAGCAGCCTCCCTAGCCCCTGACTCTTCTACCTTTTGTTGTCCCGAAATGCATAGCGCCGTGACGGATGATCTGGTTTTTCTTAACAGCTCTAAGCATAGCGCTGAATCTTTTCCCCCTGACAAAAGCAATAAAACCGAGTTTTCATCCAAAAAACACCTGCCCTCCGCAGAGAAAATCCTGCTTTTCTATACTATTCTATTTCTAGATTTAGAAAAAGATTGTAAGACCTATTTGCGTACTCAAGTTGAGAACCCAAGGAGTCCTATGCGCTGCCCTGATATTCAACAATATAGCTCGGTAAATCAATTTGTAAAAGATTTTTACATTTTCAACAAAAAAGAAAATGCCAAAGCCAGTTTCCGCTTTTTTGCTTTAAAATTAAAATGGCCGGTTTCCTATCTAAACGACGTGATCAAAAATCGAAAAAAATTAACCATGAAAAGAACTCTTGAACTCGGGAGCTACTTAAAGTTCGATTCGGTGAATATGGAGAGATTGATTTTCTTGTCGCTGAAGCAAAGTGAAGACAAACAAATATTTGAGTACTTTTCCGATAAATTAAACGAAGAGTTCAATTCCCAATCTTATTTTCCCACTCGAAATCAGCAAGAAACGATACCTTTACATTTCCACGTTGTAGGTGAATCCATCTATTCCGACATTAGTCTGCTTGCGGTTTTTGATACCATCTCTTTAGCCGATGGGAAAATAACTCCTAAAAAAATCTCTGAAATGTTGTATACTTTTCCGGAATTAGCTAAAGAATCCGTGCTCCTCAGTAAAATCGACGAGCTACACAAACAAGAATTGATCACACCGGTATTACAGAATGGAAAAATAACGTCCTTCGAATACTTAAAAAAGCAGCTCTTTTTCATCACCACCAATCGGACTGGTCATTTCATGGCTCAATATGCCGAAAACTATCAAAGGATGGTATCTAATCCCTTGGCCAAAGCTTGGATCGGATCCGGTTTTCTTATGATCTCGCAAGACCGATTATCAGAAGTGAAAAAAAAATTTATGAACTTCAGAAACTGGATGATTAGTGTTGACGCCAGGGCCATGGAAAACCAAGGAAAAAATAAAAGATTGCTATTTCAATTTGATATGAACTTATTTTCCGTAATAAACGATCCCGAAATGCTGCCCGGCACTTTAAGCGAGTGGGCCGATTTCAAGGCGCCCAATTTAAACACTCAAAAAATTTAAATAGGTCAACCAGTACAAGTCAGGCTCAATGATAACAAGTACTGCTTCGTACCAGTTAGAGTTACTTTTTACCATTAAAACCTTTGTCGGAAACCGACTTATTTCTCCTGGGCCAATTTCGACGTTCACAACAAACTCTTCCCCTGTGGACACTATCTTTTCCGTTCTAATTTGCAATGAAGCTAACGAAATACAAATGGAAAAAGCTTCGACCTTACATTCGGTCAATGAGTTTTCTAAATTCAGCTTTAGCGCAGAACTAAACCGCCGAAAAGCTCTTTTATCGTTGGCATAATATCTTACTTTAAAAAAACTTTGTAACGGGTGTTTTAAGTACAAATTAGTCAACCTTCGTTTTTCATCTATTGACAAATCGGGAAGCCGGAACCGACCAGTAGCTAGGATATGCTCTAGCTTGTCCCCATTCCAACTAAGGTCCGTAGTTTTGAAGTATTCAAATTCCGGAAACTTAAAACAATCCAATTTTTGATTTACAAAAAAATGAAAAAGATTTTGGGAATGGTTGGGGTTTTGATACCACCTTTTCATTTTATAATAGGCCTCATTAAGATCTAAAACCAACGCCGTAGCGGGGGCACCTTTATAATTCGCAACAAAGTTCTTTCCAGATATTTTCTTAAACCCAAATAATGCTCGGTAAAAAAAATGATGCTGTGGTAAACAGACTAAAAAAATCTTATTAACGTGAAAATATTGAACTGAAAACTGATACATAAATTTAAACATAAGCAACAATACATTTTGCCCCTGAGACCGGCGAAAGTTTTTATCTATAGCCAAACAGGTGATCTCCGAAATCGCATTTCCCGGATTTATATCATCTTCCAACTGAAAAACCTCCTCCAAAGGAAGTCCAAATCCGAATCTTTTCACTAATGTTAAGGTTCCCACGACTTTTTCGCCGGCCTTTGCTACAATAATTGTG
>JAYVAZ010000092.1:0-8514 GCA_043750675.1 Pseudobdellovibrionaceae bacterium
AACGGATAGTTTGGTGCATGCGCGTGAGTTACATAAACTGACCCAGTCGGTGCCATGCAAAATAAATCTGATTCCATTTAATGAGCATCCCGGTGCTGATTTTACTCGCCCTAGTGATGACGTCATCGAAAGATTCCAGGCCGAATTAATTAAATTGGGGTCGCATGTTTTATTAAGACGTACGATGGGTCGAGATATTTTTGCGGCTTGTGGTCAATTGACTAGTGAATTTGAAAATAAACCAAGACAAATGGATATTTCTAATTCTAAAATCGGTTCGATTCATCAGAAAAAATATTCTCCGCATGAGGTGCCTTATAATGTCTAATATTTTAGTGGTAGGAAGTTTAGCCTACGATTCTATTGAAACTCCTACTGGTAAAGTCGATAAGGCCCTAGGCGGTTCGGCCAATTATTTTTCTATAGCGGCGGCATTGACGGCTAAGGTTCGTGTAGTCGGCGTTGTCGGTGATGATTACGAAGAAGGTAATATTGATTTGCTGAAGTCTCGTGGAGTTGATTTACAGGGAATGCAAAAACAGCAGGGAAAAACGTTTCATTGGTCAGGCGCTTACGAAGGCGACATGAATCAGGCGATTACTCGTGCTACTGAATTAAATGTCTTTGAAAATTTTAATCCAATTCTTCCCAGTCTTTATCAAAGTTCAGAATTTGTTTTTTTAGCAAATATTTCTCCGGACTTACAATTGAAGGTACTCGAACAAGTTAAAAACCCGCTTTATGTGGGAATGGATACGATGAATTTTTGGATCACTTCAAAACTTCCTGATCTTCGTAAAGTCCTCAGCAAAATTAATGTGGTTTTGATTAACGAAGGTGAAGCCAAAATGCTAACGGGCGCATCTAACGCTATTGGAGCTGCGAAAGTCATGACTGCAGCGGGTGGACCTGAAGCGATTGTGATTAAACGTGGTGAGTACGGTTTTATTTTATATCATCGCACCGAAGGATATTTTATTTTGCCGGCTTATCCCGTGTCGACGGTTATTGATCCTACCGGAGCCGGCGATACGTTTGCCGGGGGGTTTTTTGGCGCTTTAGCCAGTTTTAATCGTAAACCTTCTTTTGAAGATTTAAAAATGGCCTGTATCCGCGGGACTCTGTTAGCTAGTTTCACAATTCAAGATTTCAGTCTGAATGCATTGAAGCAAGTCACTGAATCACAGGTGCAGGCCCGATTAAGAGAGTTCAGCCAGATGTTAATGTTTGGAAAAAATATTCTTTAGGTGCCGGTCGCTTTTAATGGAGTCGCTTGAGTCGAATTTAAAATATCAGCTACCCATTGTAGTCCATTAGTTACTTTGATTTCGACAAAGCCTGGTTCGGGATTGCGCCGTAGTAAATCGTGAGGAAAAATAACCACGTAAGTAGAATCCGTACTTAAAAACACACCAGGTGGATATCCTTTGCCTCTTAAAACCCAATCCATAACTAATCGGGTAGTGCGACCGTTTCCGTCTGGAAAAGGATGAATGGTGTTTAAGCGAATATAGACTTGAGCAGCTAATTGAATAGGATGCACTTTATTTTCATTCGATCTAAACCAGTCCATGAAAAGAATTAACATCGGATCAATATTTGTCGATTCAAGGGCGGCCTGGAAGTGACCTTTACCTTCTTTTTCGTACGGAATTCCTACGCGAATAGTTCTTCTTTGTCCCGGCACGCTCTGATTAAAAAAAAGTTTTTCGCCGATAATTTTATTTAGCTCAAACATGCGCTCGATCGATAGCGGTGTGGCGCTCATTACCCAGTCATGAATTTGTCTATCGGCTTTACGCCAATTTTGTTCCGCTTGATCTATCCTTTTCTCAGACGAGTTTTGGCCGACGATCATAGTAGATGGGCTCATTTGCTTTTTTTGAACTTCTTCAAATTGGCGATTTCGAAATTTTGAAAAATTTTTATTATCATAAAAGCCTTCCCAATTTTGGCCTAAAATTTGTTTATCTATCAGCTGCCAGGACTTTGTCAGGCTTAACATTTGCGATTCACTGGGATGATTTTCTTCTAGTAGTCCTTGAACACGACGGGCATCGTCGGAAAGCGCTTGTATGGCCTTGGTAACTTCAGATAGATGAACTGTTTGACAGTTGACTGAAGTATAACCATTGGTGCTCCACCCAAGTATTAGGAGAGTCGATAAAATCCAACTGAAAAAAGCTTGCTTACTAAAACTCATATCTACAAAGACTTAGCAATTACACGGCCACCGATCTAGTCACTTGCAAAAATTATTTAAAATCTACTATTTTGAGGATGGACCAAATGAAATTGCTATGATAACTATCCGTACTATGAGTTAAAAGTTAAAACGGAGGGTTGGGAGAGTGGTTGAATCCGCTCGCTTGGAAAGCGAGTTTACCCCTTAAAAGGTAACGCGAGTTCGAATCTCGCATCCTCCGCCAACTTTGAAAGTACACGAACCCACGGCACTTTGATTCAGTGAATCCCCAGAAATTTTTGAACGTAAGCTATCCGCTGCCGCACCATTGCGGTCGGAGGCCTTGTCATGTCCAAAATCTGCTGGGCCTGAGGCGTAGACGCCTAATCTGATTTTGGTGGAGTGGATTTCTGCGAATTGAATCACGTTGTCGAATACTTCACGATGTTTTTCTTTTGGTGCTTCTTGCAGATGTTTGATTGCGTATTCAATTCTAGATTTGATTGAACTCTCGCTGACATTTTTAAACGTGGATTTTCGTTTTTGCGACTCAAGTTCCATTTTTAAATTTTTGAGTTCTTTTACTTTGCCGCTGATTTCAGTTAGCCGCTTATAGAATAACTCAGCTGACACTTCCGATGGAAGTTCTTCTATTCGCCGAATGATGTTTTGTGATTTTTTCTCGTTAACTTTGATGTCGAATTCAATTGTTTTAAGTCTGCCGTCGATCACAGGAAGTTCTTTGTTGTTTGAATTTTCATAATGCCCAATGGCTTTTTGTATTCGTTCTGGTTCATTCAAGATTTGTTTTAGTGAAGTTAAAACCAAATCTTCGAACCTTCCGGCTCGGACCCGTTGAATTTGGCATTTATGCTTTGGAATTCCATTAATGTTCAAAATTCTGGGATGATCGTAGTAATGGTGCTTTTGTGTTTTGCCGTGCGCACTTTTACCGTTGAGTGATTTTCCGCATTCACCACAGATCGTGATTCCAGTTAATGGGTATGGGTAGGTCTTCCATTCGTTTGGTTTAAACCTTTGCTTATTGCCTTTCAAAATTATCTGAACTGCGTCGAAATCATCCTGACTGATTAGGCTTGGCCAGTTGGCTTTAACAGTTCGGGAATCGCGGCCTTTTTTATTAATTTCTCGTAATCCACAGAATGTGGCGTTGGTTAAAAGATGATGAAGACTCGAAACTGTAAATTTATTTCCTCCTTTTGGCTCACCTTTGGAATTAATGTAGGCCTTGGTTTTGATCCCAAACTCATTTAGCTTTAGGCAGGTTTGTCTTAGATTTTTAGTTTCAAGAAATATTTTGAATATCGACTGAATGGATTCGGTAACGGTTTCATCAACTAAAAGGCTCCCTTTATTTTCAGGATTGCGCTTGTACCCAAGCGGAATCACGCCGCCATTCCATAGGCCGCGCTGAGCACGACTTGTAAAATTGGCGGTGATGCGCTCACCAGTTTGCTTTCGTTCGAACTGATTAAAATTAACAAGATTAAACAGCATAAGCTCGCCTGCGGCTGTTGTTGTATCAAAATTTTCTCTTAATGTGATCAGCTTTACTTTGTGTTCCTTGAAAAAATCAACCAGTCCGCAGAAATCTTTAATTGAACGTGATAGCCTAGATAGTTCGGTAGCAAGCACCAAGTTGATTCGACCCATGCGAATATCTTCAACCATGCGCTGAAACTCTGCGCGGTTTAGATCTTTGCCAGACTTTGCTTCATCGACGTAAACATCAACTAATGATCCCCAATTGGATTCACGCTTGTTTTGATTTTCAATATACTCTTCCATGCGCTTGCGTTGGGACACGAGCGATCCATCGACAATTTTGGCCTGTTCTTCGGTTGATACTCTGATGTAGGCGGCTATTCGGTTCATGCGGCCTCCTTAAAGACTATTTCACTTTGGTGTTGTACTAAATCACCAACAAGTGCAGCTTCCTTTTGATATAAAAGTTCACTAATATCAAGTAGAGCCGCTACAAGACGAACCTGTCGTCTGTTATATTCGTTTATGGATATTGTGACCTCCTGTTTTTCGATCAATAATTCTTCAAAATTCATTTGTATTTATTTTGCTTTAAATTCATAAATGCACCTCCTTAGTTATTTGTTTTTATAGACCTCCATTTTTCGCTGCTCCTTTCTGCTGTTTTTCATTCCTATCCGACCTTCTTAAATTCTGTTAAATTATTATTCTTATCTTCTCCTACTGTATTCAACTCTAGTTTTTTATCTTCTTTCCCCGCCGTATGCTCCTGACCACTTTCCATTGTAGAGGGGGAGTGGTCAGGAGCATGCGGCGCTTCACGTAGTGAAGTTAAAAAACTAGAGTTGTCCCCGGATTCTTGGGACTTATCTTCTGTTTTTGGTTTTGAATTTTCTATTTGAATCTTGCTCACCCCGTGAGTAGGGGCTTGAGCAGGTATTTTGAAATTATCAAAACCAACGAAACTCAATTTATGCCACTCTCCTGAATTGGCTGACCAAATCGCTGGCTCACCAGATTTCATAAAATCGTCCGCTATCGAAAGCCAAAGCCTGAATTTAAAATTGAAATAGGATTTACGCGACATTTGCAAAATTTTATTGATCGAACGTAAATCACGACAGATGTACCAGATTTTTGTAATTGATTTTTTAGTTCCGTATTGTTCAAAAATTCGTTTATATCTGGCTTCTGATTTGATTGTGAGTTCTAGTTCAATAGAAATCGCCTGAGCTGTCCCGCGAACGGATTCGATCATTAATGCGTCTGGGATTAGCTGCTCTTTCGCATTAAGGTAGCGGTTATTGCGAAAGACTTCTGATCGCAATTGGAATTCAGGCGTTATATCTTTGGCCAGCCCAAAGAATTCTAATTTCCATCGGATCTGACTCAGAAGTACATCGTGCTCAATTGTATTTCTATTTATACCAATTCTAAAGGACTCAGTTTGTAAAACCTTATGTCCTTCACGGCCCAAGTAAAAGGTATTTGTTCCGTCATCCAAAGTAACTCCGCGATTGATGTAATTTCCTTTTTCAAGCAAGCGGATGCGTTTTAGTACTGTTGTCTTTGCTACGCCATTAAAGAACCACTGGCCGATTTGGCTTGATGTGACAACTCCGTATTTTTGCATGACAGTTAGAATTTTCAAATCTCGTGGCTGTAGTTTTATTTTCAAGCACCACGTCCTGTGATGTCACGTAGAGCATTTGCTTTGATATTGTTTGAATTTGAATCATTTAATGTTGATCCTATATTTTGTTGTTGTTGCGAATTGGTTCGGCTAATTGCTTCTTGTTCTTCAAGATCGCGCTGTGCTTCTTTTCGAGCATCGCATCTTGCAACGTGCGCAGCCCATTCGTCATCTTTCTTTTTAAAATACTTCGCAGAATCCGTACTTGAAGTGCTACTTTGTGAGCTTAAATTATTTTTAAATTTTGAAATCGCATTAATATTATCCGGGTGAGAAGGCTCAGCATTTGTGCCTTCGAAATGTAGCATCTCTTTTATAGAAATTACGAAATTGCAGCCAATATCTCCGACCACAACTAACGCCAATGTGATTAAAACTATTTTTTCGATAAACCAGTATGGACCAATAAGGTTGCGCCATAAAAAATTTGAATTGGTATTGATTTCCGAAATTGTAAAACCCAAGACAAGTACGTTGGGCAGAAGTGAAACGACTAAAAGTCGTTGAAGAATAGGCTCTTTGAATATTGAACTGAGAAAAGTAAAAATATTTTTTATCATAATATATACCTCCGATGTTTGTTTTTTAATTCATAGTGACCTCCGTCCTTTCAAAGCAGAGCTTGGTTCTAGCGTTAAAGTTGCATCAATATTATAGACTATCAAAAAGAAATGCCAATTAGATCTTCTTCTAATTGGCATTATTTCATGTTGGGTGGCGGGCTTCCGCCAGGCGTAATTTTTTATAATATGTTGAGCTGTTCGTAGTTGCGTACATTCTTCTGCAAAAATTATCTTGTACTCTTTGCCGTTTTATATTGAGTCTCGTTCAATTGCGTAGGGAAATTAGATTTCTTAAAATTCCTCGATGGAATAGTTAAGACTTGTTTTTTTACTAATCTATTTTTTCTGCCACCACGAAAATGAATCACTGCTACGGCAAGCTAAAATTTTTCCATATTTATTTATTGTTAATATTCCGCCGCAACTCAAATCATCATACTTTGTAATTTGAGCCTTCAAGTCGAATTCACCAGACTTATCGATTTCAGTAAATAATAAATTACTACCTGACTCAACAAACGCTGAATAAATTGGCTGCTGAATACTACCTCCGGTTGCGAAAGCGTTCCGCTTCAGATCAAAAATATCATAAGTCTTCTTGCTATTGTTTATAATCACGGCGATCGAACTGTTGTCTGTGCCAAAGGAAAGGACGTGTCCGCCGGGAGAGCTCAAAATTGATTTTTTAGTTTTTAGATCCAATATCTCAACTATTTTACGACTGCGGGTTTCTAGAAAGACAAGAGTTGTTCCATTCAAAATTTCCAAATCATAGTCTAGGGAATTTGTTAAATTTTCACTTTTAAATGTCATTATCAATTTGCTTGCGGGCCATGCCCACAAAGTAAGCTTTGTGAAATCGTCTTCATCTGAAGTTAATCTGTAGTGCTGATCATTTGAAAAATAAATGTTTTCCAAAACATCATCCCACTGAAACGAATTTGATTTCATCGACTTAAAATCATGTTGAACAACCTCGCCATTGCCATTCTTAATCCAAACAATTAATTCATTACTGTCGAAATAAAAATTTTGAACATCAATTTTATTAATGCTTTTTTTTGCTCCACTTTTGATATCCACCAATTCAAACGTTCTGGCCTTGGACGCGCTAGAAGCCGACAATGTGACAATAAGCACCTGACTGTTGTCTGCCGAAACAGCCAATTCTTGAAGGGGTCTACCAACCAATTTTTTAGTAAAAAACAAAGTTCCTGTTTTAGCCTCGATTATTTGAACTTCTTGTTTGATTGGTGAAGACAGGGATTCGGTTTTTACATGTACGATGTATCGTTGATCCTGAGATAAAGATGCGTAATCTGACCAATCATTGGCGACTTCAATTTCTCCGACCTTTTTCCATTCAGATGCAAATGTTGGCGAAACCATAAAAACTAAAAATAATGCTAATAAACTATTTTTCATAATTGCTCCGGGTTTGATTCCAATATGGTAGCATTGTTGGAGCGTTATCAAACAAATGGCGAATCGCATTATTGATCGGGACTTTAATTAAATTCTCCTAAGAAACTTTTTTAAGATCAATCTGATAATGCAAATGAGCTTCTCTAAGTAAATCCTGCAGAGCCAATTTAATTAAAGTCGTTTCAGGAACTTTCAACTGCTTAGCAAATTTCGCTGCGCGTTCTGCGCTGATGAGTTTACGACCTTTTTCAATATCACAAAGATTTGCTCTAGAAATTTTAAGTTTTTTAGCAAAGTCTGCTTGCGAAAATTCATCAGCTTTACGAAATGAACGAATGAAAAGTCCAACAGACATGGGGCCAAATTTCGCTTCTAATGTTTCAATACCTACATAGTTTTTAATATTCATGTTTGTTCACCTCAATGACTTCTAAAAATTCAAGAGTACCATCATGCTTTTCAATATAAATTGCACGATAAGCTTTATTTAATCGAATAGACCGCTGACCTTGTCTTTTTCCTTTAAGCGGTTCGTCGTGAAAACCATGGCTTTTCCTTACAGCTAAAACGCCTGACAATCTGATAGATGTCACCCAAGCATAAAATTTTTGAACGATCGGATCTGGAAGTTTATCAAGCTGCTTAGCTACTTGTTTAGACCAAACCACTTTGGTTATGTCAGCCATACGCACAATGTACTTCGTATTGGAGTACATTGTCAAGAACTGTTTTAAAAAAGAATAGGGATGGGTTATGGGAGCTAAATATTTATGAATTTCTTGCGCTTAGAACACCATTTCTTATTGCCAGCCAATTTAAATGAAACAAAGCTCTGGCTCGTTCCTGTAACGAGAGCAACTGCTACCGTGGTTTTAAACTGCTTCATTAACACCCGAAGCTCATCACGACACAAAGCCTTCGGCTCCGGCCAAGCCGCCAGCTCAAATACAACCACAGGCCAGAGTTCGCCTACTTTACGGCCTTCTCCGCCAAATTAAAAAGCCAACCCCGAGGGTTGTCTTTTTAATTTGTTGAGTGACGTGAGATTCGAAGCAAGAGAAACGACCTGCGGTCGATGCGACCAAAGCATCGACCGCAAAGCCACTAGGACCTTTCGCGAAGCCTATTCAGTAATGATGTGG
>JAYVAZ010000093.1:0-1726 GCA_043750675.1 Pseudobdellovibrionaceae bacterium
CTGGCCTTAGTTATTTTACTGCTGACTTGGTTCGAAGTTCGATTGTTTGCGATCAGCCAAACTTTACCCTTTATTCATTCCATTTTCTTTTTTGGTCTAGTTAATTTTAATATCATTCTGCTTTTGCTACTGCTGTTTTTGATTTTTCGAAACGTCGTAAAGGTTTTCGTCGAACGAAAAGGGAAAATTCTTGGCGGCAGTTTAAAGGCAAAATTAATTGCTGCCTTTGTTGCGTTTAGTTTTATTCCTACGGCTTTGCTGTTTTTTACATCGGTTTTTTATATCAATAGTAGTTTCGATAAATGGTTTAGCGTAAAAATGGTTTCGGTTCTGAAGAGTTCTTTGGAAGTAACGAATGCCTATTACTTCAATGCGAATAAACGGAATTATCACTTTGCGCACCAGTCGGCCCTCGTTATTCGGCAGTTGCGCTCCCCGCAAGAAATTAAAAAGAAGTTACAAGAATTACGAGCCATTTATAGCCTAGACGCTATCGAGTATTACCCGTCATTATTTGGGAAGCGTGAGTTAGCGTTAAGTAACGATGAATCCATTCCTTTAATTCCTGCGGTGTCACTGGAGTTCCTACAAAAAGGCGTCAAGTCCCGCCTAGAGGCCTCGACCATTCATCAATTTGGTGAAGGTAACTTGGTGCGAGTTATTGTTCCAGTCAAAGAAAATGCGGATCTTGGTGCCATTGTCGTTTCTAGTTTTGTGCCTTTATCATTGATTAGTAAAATGAATGACGTATCGGCAGCGTACGAAGAATTTAAGGACATCAATCCACTGGAATATCCGCTGAAATCCATATATTTGATTATTCTGTTTTTAATGACGTTTGTAATATTATTGGCTGCCACCTGGTTTGGCTTTTACCTAGCGCAACAGTTATCCATTCCACTGGTGCGTCTGGGACAAGCGACGCAAAAGATTGCCTTCGGTGAATACACGACCTTGGATATTAAATCAGGCAGCGAAGAAATCAGTAATCTGGTCGACAATTTCAATCATATGTCGCGCCAATTGGAAGGTTCACAAAGAGAAGTTCAATCGGCAAATGCCAATTTAAAACAGACTTTGAAAGACTTAGATCAACATAGTCGTTATATCGAAGTTGTACTGGGAAATGTCAGTGCCGGAGTTATTTCGGTAGATCAAATGGGTAAAATTACAACAATCAATCGGCATGCCGGTAGTCTGTTGAAAATTGAACCCAGCAAATTTATTGGGCGCCCCGTGCGCGAACTATTAACATTGGAATACTTTAGAACTTTTTCCGAACTTTTAAAAACGATGCAGGATCATAAAATCGAAAGTATCCAACGCGAATTAAAAGTGAATGTAGAGGGGGAAGCCATTCCTTTGCAGATGACTTTATCTATCCTAAAAAATGAATATGCTCAGGAAATCGGTAAGATTTTAGTTTTTGATGACATGACCCCCATTGTAAGTGCGCAAAGATCTGCGGCGTGGTCTGAGGTTGCGCGTAGGATTGCGCACGAAATTAAAAATCCGTTAACTCCGATTAAATTGTCGGCGGAACGGTTGCAAAGAAAATTCGGACAAACGATTTTAGATCCTGCATTTGGGGAATGTACTAGTATGATTATTCGTCAGACCGAAGATCTAAAAAATCTAGTGAATGAATTCAGTCAGTTTGCACGATTACCGCAGGCTCGCCCGGTGATAGGTGCTATCCAAAAAACAATCGAAGAATCGTTAAGTA
>JAYVAZ010000094.1:0-3702 GCA_043750675.1 Pseudobdellovibrionaceae bacterium
ACTGAACTGTGAAATGAAATTCAATTGATCCACCACAAAATTATCTATTTTGATGCTTTTTGATTTCAGTTTGATCCCTCCGGAAAATCGGTTCTTGTCTTTGAAATCGATTTGTCCAGTTAGGTTTAAGGCGCCACCAAGAATCGGAGTTTTAAAAATTTTCGTAGCGATTTCAGAAAGGTATTTTAGTTCTGAATTTAACTCGTACTGCAAAACGAATTCGGGGTTAAAAAGGTTTTCGATAATATTTGAAAACTGGCCCTTAATTTTTATTTGAGTTTTGTTTAAATTAAGAACCATTTGATCAATATCAAAGCTGTTGCGATTTAGTATGCTGTCCAATTGGAAAGCAAAATCAATCGGCTGGCCGTCGATAGTAAGATTTGATTTAGAAATATCGGACTGAATTATTAATTTTTCTTTCAGATTGTAAATGAGCAGGTCAAAGTCGGAAACCTTAACATCGAACCCATAATCGGGGGAGTGGATAAGCACATTAGATTTTACTAAGGCAAATCGATAAAGAGGAAATGACTTCAGTTGTGTGAATAGGTTTTGGTTAAGGTCTCTAAGTTTGCTTTTGACACTTTCTTTTTTTGTAATCTCGTCGTCAACGGAGGAATCTTTTTTACTGGAGGTCAGATTGATTGAAGTATTTAAGTTTTCTACGATCAAACTGGAAGCGTAGATTTTACCACTCATCAATTGAAGCAAATCAAAATTGATTTTTATTTTGGCAACTGCGATTTTTTGCAACTGCTTGTCCAGCGGGGTCGCATCCAAAGAAATTTCTTCAATAAAAACCGAAGGAGTAAAAAACTGAAAATCAAATTTTTTAATTTGTATGTCTAAATTAAAATTTTCTTTTACGTTTTTTTGGACATAGGCGATCACGGCTGTACTGATCAATGGTTTTAAGTAGTAAAGAATTCCATTAATAATTATCAGCGCCAGAATTACTGGAAGCAATATCGTGATCCATCTTTTCATGACAGATCGTCTTTCCACTCATTTAATAAAGTATTTGCCATACGATATTCGGGAGTGTGATTAATCAAAGCTTCTAATAATTCTACTGCATTGAATTTTTGTTCCAGACCCCAGAGGGCGCGAGCGCGATAATAAAGTACAGAGAAAGTTGTTTCAGGATCATCGGTAAAAGTGGCTTCGGCCAAGCGTAGTTGTTCCAACAGGTCTACAAATTGACGTCCCATTAAAAGTAAGTCAACGCGTAACCAGCATAATTTTGGATTTGCCGTCTCAGCCGGAATCAGCCGCGCCCCCGCCAAATAATTTTCTAGGAATAGATGTAACATCGCAAAGTCATACAGTAGTTGCGGATTTTGTGCGCATAGTTTAGAAACTGATTCTTCAATTGTTTTAAGAAGAATTTCGCTTTCCGAATCAATGATCTCGTAGTTGAAGGAAAGTTTATTATTTTTGCTTTTTTGTTTAGATTTCGAAAGAATTTCTTGAGCACGACGGTCCTTCAGTTGCTGCCGTGCTTCGAATAACATAGGCTCCTGTGGAATCAGCATCTCGATGCGGTTAAGCATGTTTTCTTCGGCCTGTAGGAGATTTTGCGATCGGAGCATTTCCAGCTGACTGATCATTTCGGATTTTCTTTTATCAAATTGAACAAATAGATTTTTAAGACGATGCTCGCGTATGCCTTTTAGATCAGCCATAAAATAATCAAATGACTTCGTACGCGATAACTCTTCTTCTTGTCCTTGTTCTAGTACGCCGGCTTTTAAATTATTTAGAAACTCTTCGTCCATTTGTGCCGAACAAATATGCAAACTTTCTATGAGATGAGCCCAAGGAATTATAAAATGCGGAGAATTCATTTTGCGAAAAATAAATTCGCAGTAAGGTAATATCAGGCCATTGTACAAAAAGAAGTTAGAAAGTGCGATCGACTGATCAATTTCAAGTTTATGATTTTCGTAATTTAAAATTAATTCTTCGGCGACTAATTCAGGTTGTTGCAATTTTAATAGCAAGTGCTGAATTTCAAGTTCAATTTGAATACTTGCTTTGCTCTGTTGCTGCACCGATTAACTCCAAAAATTAAGACGGATAACTCCTCCTTAATTTTCGGTTATTAACCAGTTAATCTAAAGACTTAACGCGTAAAATCAAGACCTATTCGTTAACTCGGCCTACGTAGTCACCTGTCGTTGTATCGACACGGAGAACTTCGCCTTCGTTGATATGCAAAGGAACGTTAATAACTAGACCTGTTTCCATAGTGGCCGGTTTGGTTGCGCCGGTCACACGGTCTCCTTTGATGCCTGGATCTGATTTGGCCACTTTTAAATGAACTGCTTTTGGAACTTCAACCGAAACTGGACGATCGTTGTAGATCAAAATCTGAACCATAAGATTTTCAACGAGGTAATTAGAAGCTTCGCCGACTATGTCAGGCATCATCATGATTTGTTCATAGTTGGTCTGGTTCATGAAGTTATAGCCATTGTCGTCTTTGTACAGATAGGCCATTTCGACAATTTCAATATTTGGAACTTCGAATTTCTCGCCGGATTTAAAAGTTCTTTCCAAGTTTTGGCCAGTTAATAAATTTCTTAATTTAGTTCGGCTAAATTGATTTCCTTTTCCTGGTTTCACGTGTTGGAAATCAACAATCACATAGGGATTGCCTTCAACCATCATTCTAAGACCTTTTCTAAAATCCGCCGTTTCGTACATAAAAACTCCTGTTAAAGGAGCAACTTAGCAACAAGGCGGTCCGTGGTCAACTCAGACCTAAGGACTCTTCTCGGCGTTGTCCGATTCTTTTTAGAATTTTTTGTAGGTTAGTGATTTTTCTATCTAAAATCTGCTTTTCCCGGGAAAGAATTGGTTCGATTTCTTCAGCGTCGTCTAAACCTTCGTGTTCATTCAGTAAAGCCCAACGTCGTTTGACTTCTTCATTTTCGGGATTTTGAAATGCAATTTCAGAAAGTTTTTTCTTAGCCGATTCGATATCATTGCGCAAAATAAGGGCATCAATAAAAGCGATCTTACGATCGAACTCGGTTTTTAAGGCAGTCGAACTTTGCGGGTTCGCCGCTGGATTAATTACTAATTTTGGTTTCGTCTGAACCGTTTTGCCTAAGGTAAACAAATCTTCTTCGTATTCGTCCGCAGTTAAGCTTTCCAATTTGCTGATGGCATTTTGCGCACGACTATCACCAGGGTTAAAAAACAAAACCATCTTGAAGGCTTTCAAGGCTAATTTGGGCTCGTCGACTTCCAAATAACAATGCGCTAATAGTTGCTGGCCTAAAATGTTTTGGGGATCCATCAAACAGGCTTTTTTAAGAGACGCTAAAGCCTTTTCGGTTTCACCAAATTCCATTTGTACCCTGGCATAGGCCACGTGGCCGCTGGGATATTCGGGATTCAGTTTAAGACCGGCTACAGAAATTTTTAGTGCTTCCTCTAGTGCGCCATTTTCAATTAATGCGTCCGCTAGGGCGGCAAAGACCTTCGAGCGTGGATCTTTCTGCAAAATTTGTTTGTATTTTTCAATGATTTCAGGCGACATTTTATTCATGTTCGTATTTTTACATTTTTTGGGGTTCGTTTCAATTTATAAAAGAACTAACCTACGGTAAGATAAATACGGCTCATATTTTGAGGAGATAATTTGATTATTTTTGGTATTGATCCCGGATCACGAGTGACAGGTTTTGG
>JAYVAZ010000095.1:0-4372 GCA_043750675.1 Pseudobdellovibrionaceae bacterium
GTTGAAGCCTTGTTTAATGAAAAACCTTATGTTTGGTCTGATACGGCAAAAATTTTGAACGACCATAAAATCAATGAATACAAACATCTTTTGGGTCGGATAGAAACCGAAAGTATCGCAAAAATTGTGGAAGAAACAAAGGCCCGATTTGCCGCTACCGAGGCGGCAAATATTTCTGCTAAAAAAGGCAGCGGAGGGGCTGCCACCGTTAGCACTTCGGCTTCACCAAAAGCGGCCGCACCTAGCAACCTGGACGGGAATGAAGCCAGCACTGGTTTAATTGGTTTTCAGGATTTTGAAAAAGTCGACTTGCGTGTTGCCAAAGTAATTCACGCCGAAGAAATCAAAGAGGCTGATAAATTACTTCGTTTAAAAGTCGACTTGGGTCCATTGGGAGAAAAACAAATTATCGCAGGCATCAAAGCGGCCTATCCAGATCCGGCAAAACTAATCGGGCGTCTTATATTAGTTGTTGCTAATTTAGAACCAAGAAAAATGAAATTTGGTATGAGTGAAGGAATGGTTGCTGTAGCCGGTAGCGGTGGCAGCCAGTTATATATTTTAAGTCCAGATCAAGGTGCCAATGCCGGAGATAAAGTTAAATAATCAATTCAATAAAGATTTAAAATCTTTACTACAGAAACTTTATCTTGCCGAGAAAAGTTATGTGAACTCCTTTGATTCACTATTGTTAACCGAAATTATTACGGAATATCAACGTTTGGAAAAACAACTGCCCGCAGTAGAAGATCCGCAGTCAAGGGTGATCCTAAAAAAGGTACTTTCTAGTTACTATCATTTCGATCAAAAAATGCCGCTTCGACATTTTTTGAATTTTGTTGTTCCACTAGAACGTTATCTAAAACACGAACTGACAGATGCAGACTTCGTCATCACTAATCAAGATAGCTTAGACTCGGTCAGCAAAGAAAAGCTGATCGCCCGACCAGAAATTCATTTTGTTCTGGATCACTTACGTTCGGCGTTTAATGTAGGTGCGTTCTTTCGGTTAGCTGATGCCTACCAGATCTCGAAGATTCATCTATGTGGATACACCGCGACCCCGGAACAAGATGTTGTAAAAAAAACGTCCTTGGGAAGTGAAAAACAAGTCGCCTGGAAAAGTTGGGATAAAACCTCTGACTGTCTTGATTTCTTAAAACGGCAGGGCTATCAACTTGCGGCTTTGGAGACCTCTTCTCGAAGCCAAGATTTAACCGGAGTCAAATTTTCGCTAACGACTCCTACTGTTTTTATTTTTGGAAACGAGCGTTTTGGACTGGATGCCGAACTACTAAAGACAGTTGATTACACGATCAGTCTACCAATGTTTGGTACTAAAAATAGTTTGAATGTTTCGCAATGTGCTTCGATCGTTTGTTTTGAATGGCATCGCCAATTTTTAAATGGGATCGTTAAGTGAAAATTACTTACTCGGCCATTGGGGTTTTCAAATGCAATAAAACAAGCCCGGTTGAGGCCGCCAACCAAGGCTCCAGGGATCGATCGAAGGAATTGGGTATCATCAAATTAAATTCGGGCAGTAATTTTCAGCAGGCTTTAATTGGCCTAAAGACTTTTACACATATCTGGATTATATTTGATTTCCACCATAACTCTAATTGGAAACCGATGACATTGCCCCCGCGTGGACTCAATAAAAAAATCGGTGTGTTTGCGACCCGAAGTCCTTACCGCCCTAATGCCATCGGAATAAGTTTAGTAAAACTGAAAAAAATTGATGGATTAAATGTATATGTAGAAAAATATGATTTGCTGGATGGAACTCCCGTGTTGGATATTAAACCTTACTTGATTGATGCCGACATCGAAAACCAGGCCAGTGCCGGTTGGTTATCAAAAATCGAAAATAAAAAAAATGAAGTCCGCTTTAGCACGGTCGCAAATAAACAGTTACGTTGGCTGCAAAAAAACGGTCTCAGCGAAATTCAAAATGTAGTTGTTAATCAACTTAGTTTCGATCCGGTAAATAAAAAGAAAAAGAGAGTGCGAAAAATCCAAACTTCCTATGAATTATCCTACAAAACCTGGAGGGTGTTATTCACCTACCAAAAACCACTCAAACTTATCAAAGTAAAATCGTTCACTTCTGGTTATCGAACCTCCGAACTTCATGATTCAACGGATACCTACAAAGATAAACTTCTGCACCGCAAGTTCTTAGAATCCTTTAAGAATAAATGACCGTCAGAATCCAAACAAACTGTCAGGCAATTAACAGCTTAACGGGTTTAATTCGTTATTAAATCGAAGCTATTCGGAACGGCCGCGATGGACTTTGCAATACTATCATTACGAATACTATCAAGGAGCCAAAAACGATGAAATTTCAGCACTTAAAGGGATATTTGCTTGTATCACTTTTGCTGGTTTCCATTCAGTCTGTGGCGTTCCTGGCGAAAGATGCAGCCAAAGATTCAGCCAATCCTAAACTTATTTACTCCGTGTACAACGAATCGGTCACTCTTTCTAAGATCAGCCCTAATGGTAAAATCCTGGTTTACGCCGTACAGCCGAATAAAATAAAAATAGTTGAATTAGATACTGGTAAAGTTCTTTCCCAGTTTGCCTTAAAAGGCGAAGCCTTAAATATCGAGTTCAGCGAAAACGGAAATCAGTTTTTGATTGCCAGCTCAGTAGCGGCAAGATTTTCTTCCCTTCCATTTACTAGTTCAAAAGATTCAGGCGAATTAACACTTTTCAACTTACCATTTCGATCACGATTAACGGTAACCACTTCCTTGCAAATTCAATCATCGCATCTTTCAAAAAATGGCCAGACTTTAGTATTTTTAGCTACTCAATCGTCAGCCAATCCTGGCCCTTTAAAATTTTTAGACGTAAAAGTGGTATTTGAAGAAATGCAGAAATCAAATCTGAATACGCGAACTATTGACCTGGAAGAAACGACGACCGCTAATTATCTTCTTCATAAAGAACTTAATTTACAGTCGGCGGATGCTTCCGATGTTTTTTATGGACTAAACTGCAAAGAGGGCGAATGTGTAGCCGTCCGCAGTTTACGGCAAAAAATCGCAAAGATTCTTTATATAGGTCAATCCAAAGAAGTTTCTTTTTCCAGTCAGGGCCAGGTGTTAGTCGCCAGTAACTTCCTAGTTAGTAAAAACCAAGAATCCATAGCGTTTAAATCGAAAGACCCACAGCCCAAAAATCCTCTAAAACCAGACCAGTTATTGTCAGTATTAGATTTAAAAAATGAATCCGTATTTTTTCAATTATCTACCCGGGTAAACAGCGTTTTAAATATGCAGACCATCCCGACCATTTTATCGTATTTAATTTCTAAAAATAATCGTTTTTTCGTTGGTGTTTCTGGTTCTGGATTCGCAAAAATTATCGACGATCAAAATAAGTACGTCAGTGAATCTCTTTACCTGGGCGGAACCGGCGCAGAGGTGGAATTGATTAGCGAAAACGGACAATTACTTCTGCTAAAGGAAGCGCACGGCAAACTGAAACTTATTAATATCGCTTCACGTCCCAAAGTAATTACGGAATTCGAGTTTAATCGAGTTTCCTTAACAAAAACTTTTACGAAAGATAGTCGCTTTTTAGTGGCCGGAAGCCAAGATGGTATTATCAAAATTATCAATACCGCTAACGGCGAAACCAAAGAAATCCGCCTCACCGAGGCCGTACAAAATGTGACTTTGCAGGAAGACGATCGAAATATCATGGCCTTCACAGCTGACGGTAAATTATCACGAATTAAAATTGCGACCGACGATTCAATCAATGTTGGAATCCCAGATTGGACTTCTGAAGAAACCGCTGGAAACTTACACTTTATTGTACCGCTACAAAACAAAATGTCCGTTTTATCTGGAACTAACGGCATTAACATTTATCACTACTAATCAATACTTTAAATTTCTAGCAGTTTTGTTTTGTGAAAGTTAAAATAGCTGTAATAAACAGCGATTAAGGTTCGAAGAACCGAACCAATAAGAAAAATCATATAGTAATTGGCGATATTGGTTTCATTAAAAGTAAACCACAACATTCCTAATGCCGTACCGACATTAATACTTAACGAATTAAAAAAATAATGGACCGTAAAAAACGGAACTTTATCCAGGTGGCTAATTTGTTTAAATAATAAAACGGTAAGTCCATATTCAAAAAGACCCCAACCAATTCCGCTAAAAAACTGAAGCATCATAACGAAAAGAAATGTATCTGATACTAACCAGAAGCCCGGCAAAGGCGATAGGCAAATAGCACCCAGTAAAAAAACCTTCACGGCCCCGACTTTAAACATGATTCGTTCAGCGGCAAGTAAGGCAATCAATTTACCTGCCAATAATCCCGCCACTGTAATCATGTAATT
>JAYVAZ010000096.1:0-3063 GCA_043750675.1 Pseudobdellovibrionaceae bacterium
TCAGACGGGGGCAGGCGAGGCATCAGACGGGGGGCAGCGGAACGCCAGCAACCGTGAAGAACGCAGCCGAGCCTGCGAGGCATCGGTGCGGAGGCACGCAAGTGCCGGAACCTAGAAAGCGGGAATTTTCTCTGGTAAGCACGGAGTGATTATCTCCAAGAAAATTTCCGCAATGTATTTAGCTTTAGAATTTAACTTTAACTTTTTAGAACTAATTTTTATAGATTCAATTCCAAAGTAAATTGTTTTCTATCCTGATTGAAAGTAACTTCTTTAAAGTTAAATTTCGAATATAATTGTCGGGCAGATAAATTTGACTCAAAAGCACAAATTTTAATTTTATTAATATTCATTAGTTTTAATAATTCACCAGCTTCAGATAAGACTAAATGTCCAATACCACGATTTCTATAGTTTTCTTCAAGACAAATGTCGAATCCAAAAGCTTCAGTTTTATCTGGCGACAGTTTTAGCCATAAAAAACCAATATCTTTAGTGTCGTACTGAATGACAAACCAAAGGTCACGATCAGTAATTTCAGATGGAGGATTTCCAAATTTTGCTTTTATTAAATCAAGAGCTTGGCCTGAAGACTTTGCTGTTTCAATTAAAAAGGTATTAAACGACAACAGACTGTATTTATTAAACTCAGTCTGATTCATTTTTCTTAAGTAATTCATATTTTTAAGCAGCCTTTTTTCTGGCAATGTACAAATCATATTCGGCTTGTATTCTTACCCACATTTCAGCGGTCGTACCTAAGACTTTTTCCAAAATGAGAGCAAAATCTGGAGAGATAGATCTTTTGCCATTGACGATCTCGTTTATTTTGCGTGGAGAGCAATCGCAAAGCTCAGCTAAGCGTGATTGATTTAAGCCCATTCCCTTCATGTAAATTTCATTTAGGACTAAGCCAGGATGCATTGGTTTTGGATTTTTTATCATACATTCACCTCAATGATAGTTTTCTATTTTAACGTCTAGGAATTCACCATTTTTAAATTTAAAAGTAATACACCAAGGTAGTCTTATAGTTACACTCCATTCATCTTTACGATTACCTTTTAGCTTATGTAAGCGAATATTAGGAGGCTGGCCCTTTATTTTTAAATCATTAATATCATTTGTCCCATGCATAATCGTTAACAATGCCTTAGCTCTAATCCAATACTCTTTAGGTAGCGATTTTGAACTATCGGACTCCCAAATGTCTTCAGCTGCTTTGTTGTCAAAATTACGAATCATTGGTATTCCTTAATTTACACTATACCACATAGTGGAATAGTGTAAAGTTAATTTATTTATTATTTTATGCGGAACTCAGTTTGTGACCAATGAGTGGAACTGCAATGTCACTACTATGGCTAAATTATCGATTTGCATCCAGCCCGACTCAAAATCGAAAAAAACGATCCAGATTGAATATTTCAAGCTAGAAGACGCTCAAAAAGAAAATATTTTAACGGATTCAACTAATTCTGGATTTTATTCGCCGGCGCTCATTTCGAAGTCCGAGACCTTATCTAAATATGAACAGTTTTCTATTAAACTTCACAAAAAGTCCGGTTGGCACTTTTCTCTGAATTGGTCTATATTTCCAGTCATAGATTGTTTTCTGAGAAATACCCAACAACGAGCAAACCTCTTGTGGTGTTAACAAGCTTTTTGAATTTTCAAAGAACTTAAAATCACTCTCACAATGAAGTCTGCAAAATCAGTTTCAAAAATTGATTTAACACCGCCTGAAATTGGCGCTGAACTTTGTAAGAAAAATGGCGGAGTTATTGTTATCGCTAAATTTAAAAATGAAAATGAAATATCACTTTGCAAATTTGAATCAGATTTGTCTTGCATAGATTTAGGTTCTTTATTTGCAAGTCAAAAATTTAATAACATTCGATAGTTGGCAAAAAAGAGGTTTGGGTTTCGCGCAAATCTAGCTGATTAAATTGAGTCGAGGTCCAGTCTACGATTGTTCATTGATCTAGTATGTTGAGTTTTTGAAGCGTCGAAATCAGGAAGGTTCAATAAATTAATCGCAAAATTGAAATTTCCGTAACGTGAATAAAAACGTCTCGGGAAGTGATTTTTAAATTATCAAAATCAGAACTTTTTGAAGCAAAAGTTTTTTGAAAAATGGATCTCGTTGAAAAAAGCTACAACAATTTTTTGCCAGTTAGTGTTTAATTGCTTTAGGAATTTCAAATTTTGAGAACAAAAAATTCATGATTGCGTCATCAAAAACACTTGGTTGAAATAAAAATATTTTCAGAATAGCTGCGTGATCCTGATCAAATATGATTTTTACAACAATCAGCAAGCCGCGTCAAAACTGCGACTCAAAAGGGTCAATAGAATTAAATTTATTCACCCTTCTTTATTTTAATTCCCTTGTCTTGCCGCCAAGGTTTCGCTGCGCTACTTCAGCCCGACTTACCTTACGCGGGACTTATCACTTTTGCACAGGTTTATGGTCAATAGCCTCACGCTATCTGGTCGTGGCGTTCTGCTCGAGTCTTCTGGCCTTCGTTTCTCGAGTGGCCGTTCGATGGATATCCGTCTCTTCCTTAAAATTTACCGATGAGCCCCGGCGAGTTTCGTCTCTCTTTCGGGCGAGTACCCGATGCTTTTATTTCACAGTCCACTGAAAATTGATTAACACATTATTTTGATTTTATGCCACTCAATTTTCGCCGCCAATCTAGATTTTTTTCATGCAGTATCTCAAGATACTGCATAGGCATTTTATTGTCTTGAGCCTTTTGGGTGGTTTAAAATCTTCATTGAATCGTAGAAAGTTAAAAATTTTCTGCGAGGCCATGCTGTCGTAGATAGAGCGAGTTCGCTGATTTAATGTTTAAATTTCGTAAGTTTTCTACATTTGTTTTGTATTTTAATCGTGGTATTTTTTTCTGTGGATAAGTTCGAATCTTTTATTTGATGCCACCACTTGATTCGTCACTAAGCTGGAAAAACTTCTCGAGTTTGGTGGGTGGCTTCGGTCCGCCGCGTTCAGCCAATAAAATTTTAAACAAGTAGGAAGTTTCAAACCTTTTGGCCATA
>JAYVAZ010000097.1:0-2812 GCA_043750675.1 Pseudobdellovibrionaceae bacterium
AGCGAAACCGGTAAACTTAGGGCCAGCATAGACCGCACGGAAACTACTCACGAAATCATTTCCGAAGCGATTAGACAGAATCATAAGTCTATGATGAAACGTGCTGTTGAATCGGTTGAAGAACAAACTGTTGAACAAAGACAGCTTAACTCGCTTTCTTTTCAGTTCAATCCAAAATCTTTGCCCAAGGCTAAGGCGAAAATTTTAAATTTTATTAAAGAATTTAACGAAGAGTTTAACTCGGACCAGTCAAATCAAGTCTACCAACTGAATGTTCAACTATTTGAGCATACAAACGGAGGAAATAAGAATGACCATTAAAACTATTTCATTTCTATTATGTTGTTGTAGTTACCTATTTAGCAGTCTCTCACTAGCAGGTGGAGCCAGCGTCATCGGAAACGGTGCTGGAATTGTAGAAAACAATATTCAATTTTCTTATTCTTCGTTACCAGATTTAGTTAAAGAGTGTCTTCGCACCAACCGTTGTGAAATTTCAGCAACCGAAGCAAGAACTCTTTCCCGAATATTAACGGTATTATCAATTAACGCCTCTAACGCCGATCGTATCTTGTTTGTATCTGAAAAAGAAAATCCCGGATTTTTTGATACCGGCGTAAACGAAAAACATCGTATTGCAAAAACAGGTTTAACCCCAAAAGATCCCATCTACATTAATACCGATCTTTTATACAATGAAAAAGGTCAGCCGAATATTGACTTACCTACCATCACATCTATCTTGCTACATGAAGTGGGTCACCAAAGTGGGGAACAAAGTCATGCGATTTTAGATATTATTGGTTCTAAGTTGAAAAAAATGATCAGCCATAAAATGGACATTCATTCAATTGTACTTAGTGATGACTCTTATCTAGAAGTAACCATTATCAATCATAAATTTCCATTTTTGATTTCTGATTTAATGGTTTCCTGGCAAGGCATTGGTACGAAAAACCTTTCGCAGGCGATTAATACTTCAATCAAATGCACCGAAGGTGACCTTTCCGGCCTAGAAGTATTTAATGGACACTTTACTAGTATCAGCATTTCCGACATAGATAAAAAAGTCGGCTTTGGGATTTGGATCAATCTTTCTTGCTATTCAGAAGCGCAAAATAAAAACCTTGTTGAAACTAAATCGATGGAACTGGAAATCGGAAAAGATCTTTCAGTAAAAATATTAAATTTTAGTGATTTGTAAATTTACAGTTTTATTTTTACTCCTAAGCTTTCGCTTTATCGAAGCCGCCGAGGTACCGGCGGTAGCGGCTCCACGGCCCAACAGGCAGGCCTATGCTTTATACATAGAAAACGATACTCGTAAAATGGGTGGACCCGGTTCTGACCAGGCCTATTCTAACGGAATTAAATTTTCTTACCTCTTTGCAGAGGAAAAAATTCCCAGCTGGGCAAGCCGTTTTGTAAATGCTCTTCCCTTCTTTAATAAAGAGAAACGTCCCAACGTAAATTTTGGAATGTCGGTGGGCCATCAAATTTATACGCCTCACGACACCCTTACCGATAAATTGATTCTTGATGATCGTCCCTATGCTGGATGGTTGTACGTAGGATTTGCCTTTAGTTATAAACATGATCTAGTTGGCCATTTTTTAGATTTTGATGTTGGAATAGTCGGACCTAGCGCCTTAGGAAAGCAGGTCCAAAATAACTTTCATGAGCTGCTTCGTGAAGACAAAGTCTATGGCTGGAAGAATGGTCTGCATGATGAACCTACGTTACAAATTTCGTATCAAGAAAGATTCAAGTCTTACAAATCAACTAATTTGGATTTTGTTCCTTATTTTGGCGGAACATTTGGAAATGTTCAGATTGGTACCCATATCGGTGCAATTGTTCGATATGGAACGTTTTTACCCGATGACTTCGGTCCCAGTCGACCGTCAGCCAGTGAAGGCGACAGCTTCTTGTCTTTAAATCTTGATACCAATCCCGAACATCAAAGTTATTACTTGTTCGCTGGTGCCCGCGGGAATGCCTTGGCTAGAAACATCTTTCTTGATGGTAACAGTTTTCGAAGTAGTCACCATGTTACAAGAATTCCCCTTACCTTTGAAACAGACTTCGGTGCGGGAATGTTAATCATGCCCTTTGGTTTGGTATGGCGATTTGTGACTCGTTCACCGGAGTTCGAGGAAAGAAAAATCTTTAACAGTTTTGCTAGTTTAAATTTACTTTATATTTTTTAATCTGAACAGGCATAGTCTCAACATATTTCAGGTAATTTAAAACCAATTGTTTATGTCTCATATTCACTCCATAATAAATCATATAGGAAAAAAAGGAATGACGAATGCAAAATGATTTATGGCTTAATGCTTCTTCAAAAGATTTAAATAAGGCAAAAGAGTTTTTCCAAAAAATGGGATTTGTAATTAACGAAAAACATGGCAACCCAGGTATGGTCAGCCTATTTGTTGGTAGCAATAAGGTTGTGCTGAATCTATTTCCCGAAACAACATTTAAAATGTTCACAAATAGTCCGGTCACTAATACCAAAGAAACAACTGAAGTTTTGTTTTCAATTGGGGCCGGCTCCCGAGCTGAAGTAGATGAATTAGCCAGAAAAGCCGTTGATGCCGGAGGTGTTCTTTATGCGAAGCCAGGCGAAAAAGACGGTTGGATGTATGGTTGCGGATTTTCTGATCTGGATGGCCACCGCTGGAATGTCTTATATATGAATATGACTAAACTTCCAAAGGGATAGGATTGTGGCCCTCTATGAAATTAAGTTTCAAGGAAAAAAAATTCTGGTCCCAGTTTGCAAAGTCTAACTGGGAGAAAAAACCCC
>JAYVAZ010000098.1:0-6949 GCA_043750675.1 Pseudobdellovibrionaceae bacterium
GGGCTCTGACTGCAGCTGAACTCCTTGGGCCTGGAAGGCAGATAGATGAATTTGGATGGCATCGGCGTATTTTGCCAGCAGTTCGGCTTCGGAATTAAGGAAGTCCGGCTGTTTCCGGTGATGATAAATGATTCCTAAGCCCCCACCGATATCAAAGCGGTCCATCGTGGGCACCTGAGATTTCCATTTTGAATACAATGGTTTTATGAGCTGCAGGGCCGATACGAAACTATCGATTTCCAACATTTGAGAACCTAAATGCAAACTAATTCCTTTTAGGCGCAAATGATTTCCGGGTTCCAAGAACTTTTTAACAATACCGTCGACTTTAGAAATCTCGATCCCAAACTTATTTTCTTTTAGGCCAGTTGCAATGTAGGGATGGGTTTTAATATCTATATTAGGATTCAGACGAAGAACGACATCGGCCGTAACTCCTAGTTCCTTGGCCAACTGACTGATGCGGTCCACTTCGGGTTCACTTTCAGCGTTCAGCTGATAAATCCCGAATTTCAGAGATTCGGCTATTTCATGTTTAGTTTTACCGACCCCACTGAAGATAATTTGATTCGGCTGGAACCCGACCTCCAAGGCGCGCTTCACTTCGCCAAGCGAAACCACATCGACATTACAATCGCTTTCCTTAACCACTCTTAAAATTTCTGGGTTTGCGTTTGCCTTGACGGCATAAAATAGTTTTACCCCGCCCAAGGATGCTTTCATTTGTTCTATGCGGCGTCGTAGAATATTTCGGCTGTAAACATAAACCGGTCCCCGGTAAGACTTTAAAAGTGGCGCCAAGGTTATTTCATCAAACTGTAACTGATTATCAACGTACTTCAGGTAGGACATTAAAGTTTTATACTTTCATATATTAATTTAAACCAGTTAAAAAACGGTTGAGTACAGACTTTTTTTTCTACATACTTTAAAGAGGTAAAAATGTATAAAAAACGGATTCTAATGATTTGGCTGCCTATCGCTTTGTCCTTGCTTGTATCTTGTGCAACAAAAACAAAATCAGGAAGAACTCAACCACCGGAACAACCGGCTGCGGCACCTATTGAAGTCAGCGATGTTTCAATCACTCCTACTATATCGAAAATTCCGGGTGATGAGGATCCTCACTTAGGACAAGTCAAGACAAGCGGTGAAAAAGAAGTCTCCGAAGTTAAAATTGAATTGCGACCTAAAAATGAAAAAGCCGGAAGTGCGCCGGTCTTACCCCCCGCACCTTCCATTGATAATTTAGCGCAAAAAGTAAACGCGAAAGCCAATATCCCAAAGCCGTCTGGTGTTGATCCAGAGCAAGCATTAAAGTGGCTTAAAAATGGAAACACACGCTTTCTAAAAGGTTATCTTAGAAAAGATGGAGCCAGCAAAAAAGATATTGCTCGTTTAACCGGCGGCCAAACTCCGCATTCAATTATTCTTGCCTGTTCAGACTCTCGCGTACCGCCGGAAATTCTGTTTGATCAAAAATTGGGAGAATTGTACGTTGTTCGCACCGTGGGTGAGTCTTTAGATTCGGCAGTTATTGCCAGTGTCGAATACGCCGTCGACTACCTGGGAGCACGAAACATTGTTGTTCTGGGTCACAGCCAATGCGGAGCCGTTAAGGCCGCACTGTCTTCAATTTCAAATCAAAGCTCGGGTTCACCGCACTTGGATCACTTGCTTACTGACCTTCACCCACACTTGACAGCATTTGCTGACAAAGAATACTCGCGAAATTTTGTGAGCGAAAGCTGGGCAAATGCTAAAGGTGTCGTCAAAGACCTGATCTCTAGATCTGCAATCATTGGAGAAAAAGTACGCTCGGGTGAAGTAAAAATTTCTTCGGCAATGTATATCCTGGATCAAGGTACAGTAGAATTTGAGTAACTATATTCTCAAATTATTCTCAAATTATTCTCAAATTGGGAATTTGAATATCAGGTAAACTGAATAGACTGTTTTCATCGTAAAAAAGCTGATCTTTGTAATGGACTATATTACAATAAAGACGGCACCTATCCTGCATTTTAAACGGATGTAAATGCGAAGTGCCTATTCTTATTTCGGGACGTGAAGGGACATATGCTGCGAAAAAATATCGGTATTTTTTATGTCATTTTATTTGCAATCTTAAACATCACTTTTTTTCAAAATTGTTCTAATTTTAAAGATGCTAATGATCCTTCCAATTCAGGCGATGGAACGATTCCTACTAGTTTTGATGGGTACACTTATGTCAGCCATTCCGTCTTGGAGAGCACAGCCATGGCAATTCTTAGCCAAAAATGCATTCAATGTCATGGCGCCGGAGGCGCCGGTGGTTTTTCCAGTTTTGACAAAATTGATTTTATGGTAGCGGCAGGTTACGTTTTGCCTTCTAATGATTTGGGTTCGCCTATCTACGATGCCATACAAAAAAAGCGAATGCCTGAAGATGCACCTTTATCAACTGCTGAAGTCAAAACAATCAGTGACTGGATTTTGCAATTAAAACCAATTCCAACAACTATCACAGGTGGTGGTGGCGGAAAAACTCCAACGCCGGTTCCTACTATTTTCCCAAGCCCTACTCCGCTAGTTGACGTCACTTTTGTGACTAACTCGGCATTAGAAAAACAGGGCCTTACGCTGATTACCCAGAAGTGCAACAGTTGCCATGCCGTAAATATCCGTGCCGGAAATGTTTATGACGTTACAAATATTGACTACATGATCGTAAAAGGAATGCTTCATCCTGGATATGCCGACAATTCGCCGCTGTTCGCCTCTGTTGTTGCCGGTCGAATGCCTCTTTCCAGTTACTTTAGCGCGGCACAGATGCAAACCATGCGTAATTGGATCAATGGAATGCAAATGGTAGCGGCACCGGGCCACGTTGTGCCTGTCCCTACTCCTATGGCCGCGATCGAAGCGACTTTTAAAAGTTTATCTGAACATGTGTTGCTTCCAAAGTGCGCGTATTGCCACGGCTCAAAGTCAGCGGCACGCGGTCTTCGTTTCGACAGCTACAATGCCACTAAAGTATCCGTAGTTGCTGGTTTGCCTAATGAAAGCGCCCTCTATCGAGCCTGCAACGGCGGCGGAATGCCGCAGCCGCCTAGCAAAATGGACGCGAATGAAATAAATATTATGAAACAATGGATCGAAGAAGGTGCATTAAATAATTAGTCTGAATTTACTATTCAGAAACATTAGGTCATAATTCTTCTTAGGGAAAACTTAGGGGCGAATTTGAAGTTAATTGCATTATCTTTTATACTATCATTTTCGATTAACACCTTCGGCTTGCTTTCTTCCCCCAACAGCCAACGCATTAAACAGTGCGATGCCTTTAAAAAGAACTACTCGTCATTTTTTTTAAAAAATGGATTGTTTAGCAATAGCCTTAAGCCATTTGTTTCCGACACTGCCTTCTTACAGGCCTCACTGACAATCATTCTTGAAAGTCCATTAATTGATCATCCAATCTGGAATGACCTTTTGGATTTAGCAAAAACCCCGATCAGTATCGATAACATAAAGAATTTCACCGAAAATAGAATTGCGTATAAAAATAATAATGATTGCGGTGGCAAAGAGATTCTTGGGCTTTTTAAAAGATTGATCGAATTATCAAAAGTTCCCGCCACGCACTTGCCACCCAAAGACATCAAAAACATGTGGAAAGAATACTTAGCTTTTTTGCTTTCCGAAAAAATGACGGCTTCGGTTTACGGCAATGTTGGTCGAATCTATTGGCAGTTGTTAGGGGCCCAAATCATCGATCCCGCAGATGGTTTAAAAGATCATGATCAAATTATAGCCGCGATAGAAGCTAAATTGGTAACTGAAGGGAATTTAAATTTAGACGGTACCGTCGCCACGATGAAACCTGAAGAAATCATGAACTTAGAAAAAGCCAACCAGATCGAACTGCTAAAGGATTTGGAAATGGAACCGATCTATCGAAAAAATATTCTAGCGATGTACAATAAAAAATGACCGAGAACCTTTATATAGAAGATCTTAATCAAACTGTAGACGTCAAAAGAAGTGCGAGAAAGACTTTAGCCATTATCATTGGTTCGAATGGATGCATTGAAGTCCGTTCCCCGAAAAAAGCTTCGGTGCGCTCAATTAAATCAGCGATTCTTTCCAAAAAAAACTGGATTTTAAACAAACTGGATTTCATTAATAAAAATCCTCGGGCCCTATTTAAAGAACCACGGCTGGTTTCTGGGGACGAATTCTATTTTCTCGGAAAAAAACTGAAGTTGGTCTTGGTACGCTCGGGTTTTCATAAAATTATTACGACCGATGAGCACCTGTTGTTTTATAGTCTTGACCCCGGTAACTATAAACAAAATAAGAGATATTTAAAAAATTGGTTCACCCAAAATTCGGAGCTGATTTTTCGGCAACGTTTCGAGTTGTACTGCAAAAGTTATCATATTTATGGTGTCGACTTGAAATTAAAAAATATGAAAGCTTGCTGGGGCAAATGTTATCCGAAAGAAAAATTGATTTTATTAACTAAAGAATTGATCACGCAACCAATCAATCATATTGACGGAGTGATTATTCACGAATTGTGTCATCTCACCCATTTTAATCACGACAAGGCTTTTTACGAACTGCTTTCACAGCGCGATCCTTCTCATAAAAACTTAAAGAAGGATCTTGAATTAATTCCGAAAGGTTTTATTAGCTGGCTGAGTGCTTAAAACCAGCCGAACTTAAATCTATAAATTACAAGCAATTTGCCTCGGAATCGCATGGCAGCCCCTACCTTTTTATATTTACAACTTTATATTTAAAATATACTTTTTAACTATGAAATTAATCAGCTGGAATGTAAATGGTATTCGGGCCTGCGAAAAAAATGGATTCCTTAACTGGCTTGAAGACGAAAACGCCGATATCGTTTGTGTACAAGAAATTAAAGCTAACCCGGAACAACTAGAAGAGAAGTTACGTAATCCTTTGAAGTACCACGCGTTTTGGTACCCGGCCAATAAACCTGGCTACAGCGGAACCGCTGTTTTTTCGAAAAAGGAACCGCTTAGCGTGCAGTTAGGCTTGGGCGACAAAGAGGTCGATTCGGAAGGGCGCGTACAAATCGTAAAATATCCGAGCTTTACTCTGGTGAACTCTTACTTTCCAAATAGTCAACGCGACCACGCAAGACTTCCATTTAAATTAAACTTTTGTAGGAAGTTTTTAAAGACGGTGGAGAAATTAAAAAATCGTGGTGAAAATGTTATCCTGTGCGCGGACTGGAACATTGCTCATCAAGACATTGATCTAAAAAATCCCAAGGCAAACAGAAAAAATGCAGGATTTTTGCCTGAGGAACGCGCCTGGATGGATGAATTTCAATCTAAAGGTTACGTAGATGCATTTAGAACTTTTGAAAAGGGCGGCGGCCATTACACGTGGTGGAGCTACCGACCTGGGGTTCGTGAAAAAAATGTAGGTTGGCGGTTGGATTACTTTATGACCAATAAAGAACATCAAGACCGCCTGAAGAAATGTGAACATCGGCATCAGATTTATGGGTCTGACCATTGCCCTGTCGTTTTAGAACTTAAGAAATAGGTTGAACATGTTTGACTCCCCTTCAGAACTTCATTCTGGCGCTATTGCATTAGTCACTGGCGAGAAGAATTTGATCGCGAATTTATCTAATCTTTCGGCTCATTTTTTTCAAAATATTTCAGGTCTAAACTGGGCCGGATTTTATTTGTGGAACGAAGAAGATAAGGAATTAATCCTAGGGCCTTTCCAGGGAAAACCCGCGTGTATACGAATTCGTGCGGATAAAGGAGTCTGCGGCAAGGCTTTTTCGACAAAACAAGTGCAGCGAATAGATGATGTTCATTCTTTTCCAGGTCATATTGCCTGTGACCCCAATTCAAAATCGGAGTTAGTCATTCCTATGATCTGGCAAGGTGACTGCGTTGGCGTGATAGATCTAGACGCTCCTACTTTGAGTCACTTCACAGTCCAATTAGCGACTGACCTAAAAGCACTGACCGAAGCATTAATGCCTCTCCTCTGGCCGAATCGAAGCTAATGACAAGGAACGGCTCTTACAACCAGCCGAATCGCCTCTTGATTTGCGCTGAAGTCGGCCGAATCAATAGTGATCGAGGCAACTTCCATCAAATACAGTGGTGCACTCGGCGCGGAAATAAAAAAAGGCTCCCATTTGGGAGCCCTTGAGAACTAACTTTTTAAATTTTCAAAAGAGAAATCAAATTAGTTACAAGCCGGTAAAGGAAGGTAACTTACTACACCTGGCCAGTTGGTGCTGCTGCTGTAAACATTCTTTGCTGTGCTGATTTTGATAACAGCTGGAACGAAATCGTTAACAGTAGAAGTCTTAACGCAAACCATGTTTTCTGCTTCATAAGAATACTGGGCACAAACCGAACGTACAAAAGCACGAGATACAGAAAGATGAGCAGTGACTTTATTTGCACAAACCCAGTCAGTAACTGTCATATCTTCGCCGTGACCTTCGTGAGTTACCGGAACCAATTGAGTACAAACCGCTACTGGCTTAATTGTTTTAACTTGGGTCGCAGTTAAACATGCATTGTCCAATTTGATTTGGCCCAAAGCACCGTCGTAGTCAGAATAAACTACGTTAACGCCCGCTAAACCGATTGAAGAAAGTAACAGAACTGCTGCAAAAGTAAGAACTTTAGACATGATAAACTCCTAGTGTTTATTTAATTGTTGTTGACGAACTACTAACCGAATCGAAAACTCAACTCAACGTCTAATGGAATGTTTGAAATTTTTGCCTACCCAAAATGGGAATCCTCACCGAATCCTAAAAAACCCGCGATTTACCAATACCGAGTGCCCTGATTATTAGAGTAACAACTTTAATTGATTTCCCAAAAAAAAGGGCAGAGAATTATTCTATGATAAAAAATCTTCCCTCATATAAAGCATTATTTGT
>JAYVAZ010000099.1:0-5013 GCA_043750675.1 Pseudobdellovibrionaceae bacterium
TCGACTGTAATCCACCAAAGAGTTTACCGTCATTGCTTTCAATTTTTGATTTTTGTTCATTGATTTGAATTCGTCAGCAGTCGGGATCGTCATAGAGACCCGCGAATTTTCCGCCAAAGGTGCCCTGGAACAAGCCGCTAAAAATATCAAAGGCATCCAATATAAGAATCCGTTTTTAATCATGATTTAATATCGGATTCAACTGGACCATTCTTGAAGAATTATTTTAAACGTCTATTTTCGAGAATTTATCTTATTTTGGCTCGCAGAGATGGGAACTAAATTAACCAGTTCGCAGACATGCGAACTATTTATTTGGCTGGGGCTCGCGGACCGCAAAGTTAATCCCGGTCCAACCCTCTTTAATACAAGTTTGCATAACCCGCTTGATATAAACTAAAGCGGTGGCCTCGTCAGCTTGGATATTAACTTCACCTTTAAATACCGTATCCGGACGTTCTAACATTTGTTGGGCTTTTATCTGGCGCAGGGCTTCCGCCAAACGCGGAAGTTCAAGATCGGACTCTTGTATCGTAATGGGATTTTCTCCCACCTTTTCGGTTTCTAATGTCACTCCATCCGAACTGATCGAAATTAACGGCGCACTTTTTATTGGTTTTGAATGTTTTGCTTCGGGAAGTTTTACATTCTTTTGAATGAAGAAGATTTCGCCGGTTGCCGAAAAATTCATTAGCAAAAATATGACTAGAATCGTGAACATATCAATCAAACTGACTAACGGAAGATCAGGGGCGCCGTGTACACCGCCACCGGAATGCCTTCTTTTTCGTAAAGCATGCAAATCGTATTTAGGTTTTAAATGATAGCCAGGTTTTCCGACTGTTTTTGTTTTTCCCATATTATTGAGTGTTGATTCCTATATCAGGAAAATCAGCCTCATTCAGGGTATCCATTAATTTAATCAGGTTTTTATAAATCGCTTGGCTGTCCGAATGCAAAGTGACATCTTTGCGATCGGGCCATTTTAGTTTCCAATCACTTAAAGTAGTTAATAAAGCAGCGAAATCGGGTTCGCCATTAATATTGGTAATTTTGATAATCTCTTTACCGGCTGTGGCTTCGATGCGGTCTAAAAATATGGATACACTAAGATCCACTCGATTGGGATCTGCGGGCGGAGCTGCGGTTTCGCTAGACGTACTGTTCTGTGCATTAGTACTTAAAGCATTAATCTGTTCCCAAACGGCGGTGATTAGTAGGAAGCAAATCAATGTCGAAAGCAAATCGATGTAGGGAACTAAATTTAGCTCTACATTCGCGCTTTTTCTGCCTCCGCCTAATCCGCCTGTACTCATCTTATCTTCTGAATTTTTCTTTATTAGTTAAAATAAAATTTAAAGTCGCAACCGCCGATTCATGTACGTCATCTACCAATTCTTGTGATTTTGTCTGGATGAAACCGAATATTCCTAATAGTGGAATCGCCACCAACAATCCAAAGGCAGTACAGTTCATGGCCTGGGAAATACTGTTCGATAACATCGATGCTTTTTCAGCCGGACTCACATTGGCCACTGCCGCAAAGGCGCCGATCAATCCCGAGATCGTACCCAGTAAACCCAAAAGGGTTGCCATATTTGATAATAAAGCTAATAAACTGGTGCGCTTTTCAATACGAGGAACTTCACGTAATGCCACTGCGTCCATCGCGGTTTGAACTTCTTCAGCATCTTTATTATTTACAACTGCCATCAAACCCGCCTTCACAATATTTGTGATTGGATTTGCATTTTGCGAGCACAAAGCAATCGCCCGTTCCAAATTGCCTTGCAAAATATGTTGGTTCACGCGTCCTAGGAAGTCGTCCTTTTTGATTGCCGAAGCATTACGAATATAATTGAAACGTTCGAAGGCCACCGCAATACCCACCAACGAAACCACAAATATTGGCCACATAAAAAAGTCATGTTTAAAGGCTTCTGCAATTGATAGAAATATTCCCACGGTGATTCTCCTATGTTAGGTATTTTAAGATGATTCAAAGGAACGCACAAATTAAGGTCTGCAGTTTTGGAAAACTCGGCCTTAAGTCGTGCAAACTATAATCTGCCAAATGGGAACCCAATTGTTGGTGAAGTGCTTTGACCATTGCGGGCCTTTGGAAAAATCATCGTACGGAATACGCCTTTTACGCATTCACCCAAGGCATCACCATTGGAAACCGAACTTTTTTTCACTTTCACATTGGAAACCTGTCCGGCCGCAGAAATATCCCATTCGAATTCCATTCGTCCAGAAAGGTCGGGCTGCGACAACAAACTCTTTTCGTAACAGTGTTGAATTTCGGAACTGTTTTTCTGTACGACTTTTAAAACTTCCTCGCGACTTAAACCTTCCAGTTTCGATCCCGAAACTAATTTCGGCTGGCCCACTACCGATGCTTCTACTGTTCTTTGACCCGCAGAACCTTTCAGGCCTTGGGTGCCATACTCGGCCCCCGTACCTACTCCGCCACCTTTAGTACGTAAGGTACCACTTCCGCCGGCTACTAGTTTTCCACCTTGAGCACTTAAGGTATTCATGACTCCCGTGGTGTTCAAAGTCTTCGACGGCGCACCACCTGCATCCTTGCTGATATTCAAATTCGACATATCTTTTTCAGGAACTTTCGAATCGCTTGCTCCACCGAGTGCGGCCAAGGCCCCCAAACTTTCTACTTTCACTGGCACGGGTTCGGGTTTTTCTTGCACTACTGGTTTTGGATTGTCGACCGGTGCAGCCTGCGTTTTGGCAACAGGTTTTTTAACAGTGATCGGCCATTTATTTGTCTTAGCAATTTGTTTCGGAGTTTTAATAATTTGTTTTTCTTTAACTTTAACAATCGCCTTTTCTGGTTTGATCTCTTCTTTTTTTACAACTGGTGTTGGTGTAGGCGCAGGTGTTGGTGCCGGCGTCGGAGTGGGAATTGGTGTTGCTAACGGAATTATGGGTTTTGGCGGTTCTACCAAAAGACGAGCAAACCTTTCAGGTACATTCTTTAATTTCGGGATATTTGCCGTTTCTGGAACAATTGAAATGAAAAATAAACCAATCAACAAATGTAAAAACAGCGATCCCCAAAGTGATTGCTTAAGACCCAAATCGGGTTCGGCAATTTTTCTTTCAGTTAAACGTTTGGTCGACGGAATGTAACGAAGGCAAATTTGCATTCCAGAACCAACATTCACTTTTAAAACATCAAAATAATTTAACTTTAAACCGTAACCTTGTTTTTTAGGCACGGCCTGTTTTTCGGCAATCAGCTTATCACTGCTAAATTCGACTCCGCCACGGCTTAAAGAGAACTTTACACCTTGGGGAACATAGCAATCACTGGATTCCAAATTAACTTTGGCTAACGACCAGCCACCTTTGATAAATGGAATATTCAAATCAGCATATTTAGAACCACCGATTCGAACCCTTTCGGTATTTTGAAATTCCAGGACATCAAATACTTGGTCATGCCAGATAACGATGGCTTCTAGTTTCTTGATCTTTGCAGAGCTTAAGTCAGGATGGACAACCATCATGTCGTGTACTAATCCGGCCGCGCTGGGTTTATCAATGATCGTGTCCTCATTAATTCCGATGCGGTGGCCTACTTCATGCGGTTTTACGGCAATGGCAGCAGGCTTCGGTGGCGATGTTGGCTTTAGGGGCGCTGGTTTTTTTACGTCGTCTGGAGGTATCGTTTTATCATCATCGATAGGAACATTTGGTTTTCCACCCATTCCCGCGCTGGAATGTGATTTAATTTTAGGTGTATCTACTTTATGTGACAACACACTTTTAGGTCTTAAAATCTTATCTGCTAATTCCTTAGGATCTGTAATGACTTTCAACTTTTCGGCGATGACCACATCAACGGTGATCTCATCAATTTGAAACTTTAAATTACTTTTTATTTCGACTGACGATTTGAACCGTGCTTGGTGGCTGCCCGGAGATGGCTCAGTCAGTTCGGGTTCTGTTTTTGGTATCCGTGTTGGAGAAGCTTCCGACGACGCAGGCAGGGTCCTCGGTCGTCGCGGATTTCGCCAGGTACGAATTAACCACTTTCTCGAGGACGGGCGGCCACGGTGCCTGTGGTTCCACTACGCCGCGCCAGGAGAGGAGTTCGAACGTTGGGAAGCGGGGAGGCGTGTTGTCTGCGTTGCCATCTCTGATGATAGAGTGACCAACGTGTCGTGGCTGTTCAACCAGCTGGAATTGTAGATGGCGGCTTTTGGGCGAGCTCCCGCCTGATCAGAAGGACAGAAGCGACTGGCAACAAACGAGCGCCGCTGCCATTGGCAACATCATTACAGGCCAGGCGAAGTCGGGCTCGATTCCGCCGGATAGCGCCCAAGAGACTAGCGACCGGATTCGTACCACGCGGCCAGGGTCCGGGTTGCGTGTGCGCGAGCCCGGCTTGGTTGCTCGCTATGGCAGCATCTATGCGTTACTGGTGTCAGGCGCCCGCAGGAGCGAGCAAGGACCTCATTCGCTTTGGATCTCGCTCGATCGCCAACAGCAGCGCTCGCGCCGGAGCGTCTGGTACCGATCGACGCTGCTCCCAGTCGCGTAGCGTCGTAAGTGGCAGGTGGAACGCCTCGGCAAACTCGCGTTGCGTTAGGCCCATACGCTCGCGCAATGCCTTGACGCGCGAGATGCGCCGCATTCTAGCGATCTGCGCCTTGGTCAAAGGAGCTGCATCCGGGTCGGCAATAGCAGCCTTGCGGACGTCAGAATCAGACATTGAGTTCAGGCGCTTCCAGTCCGTTGCGCCTGGGCGATCACCAGATTTCGCGGTCACCAGCGTAGTACCGGTCTTTTTCATGTTTCGTAGCTTTGCGGGCAGAAATGATGCGGCGGGTATCTTCATCGCGATAGGTGGCTACAACGAAGAGAACACCTCCGCTCGACATTCCGATGACGAGATCTCGCTCTTCTCCATAGTCGAAGCGATCGTCACCGTCTTCGATACGATCGGGATCCTCCAAGGCGCCAATTGCATCCCGAAAATCCACG
>JAYVAZ010000100.1:0-7493 GCA_043750675.1 Pseudobdellovibrionaceae bacterium
CGGAAGATAAGGGTTCGACATGGCAATGTCAATGCGAGAGAAAATTTTATCAGCGACTGCAAAAATTATAGGGTATGAGGGCCTTGATGCGGTTTCGATTCGCCATGTTTGCGACACCGCCGGGGTCAAGGCACCAACTGTGTACTATTATTTTCAAGACAAAGAGGGTTTGGTAGAAGCTGTTGTTAAATTGGCCTATGTGAAATATCACAAAAGACAGGCCGAATTGATCAGGGGCGAAACGCCGTTGAAGGGATTAGTTAAGTCTTGGGACATTTTTTTTGAATTTATCGAAAATGAAACTGATCTTTATCATGCCATCGTGATTGCACATTTAAGGCAGAAAATTCCTGCCGAGGGATATGCACTTTTTCAGGTCATCGCCGAAATATTTAAAAAATTGGAAGAAAAGAACAGATTAAAGTTACCTTACTTAACTGCGGCCAGAATTTACTATGCAACGGCTTACGGGTTAGCGCTGGTTTATGTTTCCCAAGGCAAAAATCCAAATATGAATTCCAGTATTAGTTTGACCCGAGACCTTTGCATTAAAAGCCTTTTGGTGTAAGCAAAGCTTGACATCAAATAACCCGGTGAAATTTAATTAAGGAAGTAGATTATGAATTTCGGCGGGGAGATTACTTGCTGTATTGGTTGGGACAAGCATTAGAAAATTACTATGGCCCATTTCGTTTATTTACTTCGTATTCCTTTCTTGGTGGTCTTAGTACTATCCTTTGTTTTGCACTGACATTTTATTTATTACCAGCAATGATGAGTTTGCTACCAACAGATCGTGGTCGTGCCCATGCGATTCAAAGTGGAGCTTCCAAAGGAAAACCTACTGGCGCCGGAGCTATTTTTGTTTCGATTTTTACTTTAGTTCAATTAATTTTACTGCCACCGTCATTGCAAGGTTGGGGAACTTTAGCACTGACTTTTTTGGCTATGTTATCAGGCTACTTTGACGATCGTTCTGAGGATTCTTGGGGAGAATACAAAAAAGCATTATTGGATGTTTTCTTAGCCGTGGGTGCATCGGCCTTGCTTTGTGGAATGCAAGATACACAAATTTGGCTGCCATTTACAACGACAACTTTTTTAATTCCACCAAGTTTTTTTATTCCCTTTTCTGCAGTTTTGATTTGGACCTCTATTAATTGTACAAACTGCAGCGATGGAGTGGATGGTCTGTCCGGAACTTTATCTGTTTTGGCATTTGCGACATTGGGTGCGCTTCTTTATTTTGTTGTTGGCCACAAGGACATCGCTAAATACTTGCTGCTGCCGCATTACCAAGACGGAGCCCTATGGGGAATGATGGCATTTTCCATGGTGGGCTGTATTTTGGGATACTTGTGGTACAACGCGAACCCATCAGTTTTACTAATGGGAGATGCCGGTTCCCGGGCCCTGGGATTTTTACTAGGAGTTTTTGTAATCAAATCGGGCAATCCATTTACGATTCTTATTGTGTCTACGGTTTTGTTAGTTAATGGCGGGACGGGATTATTAAAAGTGGCTTTATTGCGCTTTTTAAAATTTTCGTTGTTCCGAACAATTCGGTTTCCTCTTCATGATCATGTTCGTCACAACAAAGGTTGGTCGAACACTCAGGTTCTTGTACGATTTACTTTGATACAAGCGATGGTGGTGATTGTTCTGTTAGTCACCTTACTGAAGGTTCGATAACCAAATTTAAATGTCTAAACGTCGCAAGCGACGTCTATCAGGTTAGTTGTACCTTTGAAACTGCTGGGAACGGTTCGCATTACTTTTTTAAATTGTTCATTGAAGTGGCTCAGGTCTTCAAAGCCATGCTGAAGTAAAGTTTCCGAAACCGTCTGCGGTTTCAAAACCAAGTCTGTCATAATTTGCATCAACCGCATTTTATTACGAAATTCGTGTGGGGGAACTCCATAACAGGATTTGAAATAACGAGTCATTACTGCGTGCGTGATTCCCATCTCATTTGCATAAGAAGAAATGGGTTTTTTCAGCCAAAATTCAGATTGAATTCGTTTTTTAATTTTTGTGCAATTGGATTTCCAGTTTCGTTTTTTTCGCATACAACCGCCTCCGGATTTTTTTGTAAGAAACGGAAGACATCATTTTCATTTTCAATTTTTGTAAAAGTCTCTGCCATCGCATATAGAGTTGGTTTCAATGGAGCCCAATCAGGTAAAATGGCATCAGAAATAATACATGCCCATTGGCGAAGTCCGGGGGCTTGTCTCCATTCCACAATACTGTATGGAGGTAAAAACATCGCACATGGTCCAACAAGGGGATAATCTTTTTGATTGATTCGAACCCATATTTCATTTTCTTGAAAATCGGCAAATGCAAAACTCCAAAAATTTCCGAAAATATCGATATCTTTCGACATAACTTTGTAATGATGTCTTCGATCCATCAAAAAAGTATGTTGATTAACGGGTCGAATATCCGATTGGTAAGATTCTGCTTGAACTGTTAGGGCTTTAGACGAGTCCATCTGGACCAGGTAACTTCAACTATGGGCTGCAGGTCAATAATAATGTCAAAAAACCCTTAGCCTAGCCGGTCGATAAAACCGTTGAGCGATTGATGAAAAAATTAATTCGAAGTTTGATCGGCCTACTACCAGCTTCATTGCGTGGAAAACTGGTACGTAAACAATTTAGGGTCCGATTGGAAAATCCAGATAAGATTATATTTAAATTAGCTGAAACAGAAGAAGAACTTCGTTCGGCGTTGGCCCTGTTACACGACAGTTATGTGGCGACAGGATTAATGGATCCGCATTACTCGGGGATGCGTGCGACCGTCTACCACGCATTGCCGACGACCTCGACATTGATTGCTAAAAAAGAAAATAAAGTAATCGCAACTATTTCAATGGTGCGCAATAACCCATTAGGACTTCCACTGGAAAAAATTTTTAGCCTAGAGAAAATAAAAAGTAAATCGACACATATTACTGAAATTTCTTCTTTGGCCATACATCCTGAATTCCGCGGTCAAAGGGGTCTATTTTTTTTACTGACAAAATTTATGATGGAATATTCTTTGCGGTATTACAAAGTCGATTTTTGGGTGATTGCGGTTAATCCAAAACACTATGAAATTTACAAAGACATATTCCTATTTGATGACTTGCAGAAGTCGGCCGTATCATACGATTTTGTACGTGGTGCACCCGCCGTAGGTTTGATTGCTGACCTTTCGGATTTGAAGATTAGATTTTTTGAAACCTATTCCAAAGGTCCGTATTATCGTGACCTTTATAATTTCTATTTTAATTCAGGTCTTTCATTGCCCAGCTTCCAGTTTCCCATCCGCACCATTCACAAAACTATGGATCCTGTTCTTACTCCAAAAACTTTTAGAAATATTTTTATGGAATCAACGGGTTTGATTGATGAAATTTCGGCGGAAGAATTGGGTTTGCTGTATTCTTCCTATGCATCGGCGCCCGAATTTTTGAAATTGTTCCCCAAAGAAGATTTTGAAAAATTCTACGATCGCAGACGGGCCGCTTCTCGATTTGAGGTTAGGTTTGATGGGTTTTTGACGCCGGAAAAGGGCGGTAGAACAATTCCGATTGTTGTCACAAGCGTTACTTACAATGGATTTATGGCGGAACTTCAAGCCAGTGACTTGCCAAAATTAGATGAGCATTTCAACGTACGGCTTCAAATCGGTCCTTACAATTTAGAAGATCTTTACGTAAGGGCTTGTTGGGTTTCTGAATCTAAAACTTCAGGATTCGAAATTTTGCGAAGTTCTGTCACGTGGGAAGTTCAAATTTCACAGTTGCTTTACGAACTGAAGGGCCAGGTTGCCTAAAAGACCGCAGTACGATAAGTCCTTAGTTTCGATCCGTCGAAGTTTGACTACATGAAAGAAAAAAGCCAGCGCCGTGGCTGACATTAGATACCAAAATAAGACCTAGGATTAAAAATATTTTCATTGAAACACGTTCCCTATTGTTTGTAAATTTTTTGAATGGCAGTCAAAATATCAAGTCTACCCATCCCGTATGATGTATCGAATCCCGCTGGCCCCAAATCGACAGTTGAACTCAGCAATACTTCTTTGGGGTTAACTAATGGGTTGTTTTTGCTGGCTTGTAATATCAGGGCCAAGGCACCGGCGATATGTGGTACCGCCATTGAGGTTCCCGATTTGTATCGAAAAGAATTTCCAAGATAGGAAGAATAAATATCTACACCCGGCGCCGAGATATCCGGTTTCAACGTCGATGTAGTTTTCCACATAATAGGTCCTTTAGAACTAAAATCAGCAATTTTATCTTGGTTATCCGTTGCTGCCACTGTGATTGCATTTGCGCAGGCACCGGGTGCCAATATTGTGCTGATACCGGGTCCGTCATTTCCGGCGGCAAAAATTGAATAAATACCTAATTTTTGCAATTGATCGACCGCCAAACAAAAAGGTTCTTCGTTTGGATTTTCATTTTTTAAAATAGCATCGACGGTCCAAGAGCAGCTTAAAATATCTGCGGAGTCATCAGTATTAGGATTCTGATCTGGATCCGCCATCCACTGCATGGCCAGCAATAAATCCTTATCTTCAGATCCTCCGTATTTAGAGAAAGCCTTTGCAACTAATAAACTTACTTTTGGTGCGAGGCCGACAATGTCACTTGTGGTTCCGGTTCCCGAGATTGTTCCGGCAACGTGGGTGCCGTGTCCTTGATTGTCATAAGGTGTATTATTATTTGAAATGTAATCCTTAAAAGTAATTTTTTTATCGGCCAAAATTTTATGATTGGATTCAATTCCGGTATCTATAATTCCAACGGTAATTCCTTGGCCATTCAGTTCAGGATATAGTTTATTTAGCTGCGGTAAATTCAGTTTTTGCAATCCATAGGTATATTTATCTACTCGATTTTCTTGGCCGTCGATAGGTTCAACTAAATGTGCCTTTCGATTTAAAGGAATAATTGTTTTTACAATTGGGTTGGATTTCAATTGCAGTAAAACTGATTGATTTAAGGGAAGTACCGCACCTTGCAACAACCAAAGTTCGGTGGGTTTTTGCGCGCGATGTAATGGAGTTTGCTTTAACAGCAAGGCCGTATTTTGTTTGGTCACTTTCATTAGATAGTTTTTAATTTGTCGTTTTGACCAGTCAGACTTAATTTTTGATTGATCTTGTTTAAACAAAACTAAATATTCAGAAGTTCTGATCGTTTCGGAATGAGCAAAAACGTGGGAAGCAAAAAAGCAAACAGATACAAAAAGTATTATTTTTTTAAACATAAAACTCCCTTGGCTTATCAACATCAACCCATATAAAAAAACTCAGTCAAAATAATAAATTATTTATGTACAAGGAAATCGGAAAATGTTCTGCTCATAGAATATTTTATTAACCGGAGAAAAAATGAAAACGTTAAAAATAGCTTTTGTGTTTTATCTACTTTGTTTATCAAATCTTTTATGGGCTTCAGATAAAAACCCTAATCTTAAAACTGTGGAAAAATTAGAACTGGCTAGTTACCTAGGGGACTGGTTTCAAATTTCCCACATTCCTTTGGCGTTTGAAGAAGGCGGCAAACCAAATCCCTGTGCTAGACAAAGATTTACTTTAAACGATGGACTTGTTGGTGTAGAGAACACCGCCAACATTCAGACTGTCGATGGGCAACCCTTTAGCATCAAAGGGTTTGTTGAATATTCGGATCCACAGTCACCTTCGAAGTTTAAGGTTACTTTAAATGTTTCGCCCACTCAAACCGTTACCGGCACATATTGGGTTATTGGATTGGATCATGATTATAGATATTCCGCAGTGTCTAACGAAAGTGGAACTTCTTTATATATACTTTCACGACAACCGGTACTTGATGAGGTGCTTTACAACGAAGCTTTATATCAAGCCACTTCACAGGGGCTTGATATAACAAAATTAGTTTTTACCGATCATACCGGCTGCCAATATCCTAACTAATATTCGAAATCCCTACCAGTTTTTCAAGATAGTATGTTGGGAACCTTGCTGCCCTGTTGTAGCAGTTTCATTCCCGTAAATGTAAACGTTATTCAGCTGGTTGCCTTGTCGAACATCCTCTGCGGCTCCGATTAGCCATTTCCAAGTTCCAAAATAATGGAATGGAGTGATTCCATCGGCTCCGCCAAAAGTGAATTTTTTGCTGAGTGGAAAAAAATGATCAGGGGTTAAACTGGGCTGGGTATTTTTATATCCATTTACGATAATCAGTTGTTTTTGATCAGAAGTAAGTTTTGTATAGATTTCTTCGATCAAAGATTTTTTAATTACTGTATCCCCTTCAGCCCAAGTCAAAGTTACCGGAATTTTCTTTTCGATATTTTTTAAATATTCGGCATCAAATCCCGCGGGATCAAAAAATACTAAGGCTGATGGTCTAAGCAGGTTTTGCAAGTTAGGAAGCCCAGAGGCAACCAGTCCGACATAAGCACCTTTGGAATGACCCGCAAAAATGACCATTTCGGGATCTACATATTGATTGTATTTTTTAACCGCTCCCGCAGAAAGATTAACATAATCAGAAGCCATTCGGCGCCAATCTTGATCAAAAAATCCTGTATCGAACATAGGAAAAATAACGGCATAACCTTTTTTTGCAAGATGTTCGAAGGTTTCTTGATAGGAAGAAACGGGGATGGCTTGTCCATGGCCGAAAATAATTACCGGGACTTTTTTCGCCGCGTCTTTAACTTCCGCCGGAGCAAAAAAATCAACCGTTCGGCCCTGGACGGTAATCATTTCATGAAACAAAGAATACGGATACTGGGAACTACCGGGTTCTGCGGCTTCAGTAGGTTGAAGGGGAAGAGACGGGCGTGTATTCTGCGCGTTCACCAAACTGCAACTGAAAGCCAAGTAGAAAAAGCTTAAAAAACAAAAAACCATATTATTTTTTTTAAAATAATTCATAAGTTCTCCTTACATTCTTGCTTTGAACCAGCAGCTAGGGCGAAGACCTTCTTCATAGCCACCCGAATTAGTACAGCTGTAAATTGCACTTTCTTTTTCGGCTTCCAAACTGTTTGCCCCTGCGCTGACCTTTTTGCCGGGGATTATTTTTTCATTAAAAACAGCTTTGCACAAAGCCGCTTGAAACACTGTGTCCATTCGACATTGTGTTTCCGGATGGGCATCATCCGTTTTAGTAACTACCTTTGTATTTGGGGTATCAAAGTGTGTCAGCGGAACTTGTTTTAAGGCCGACATTGTCGCACTTACTGATTCAGCAGCAACTGTTACCCGGTAACATAGGTCCCGTTCCTGGGTAGTTTCATAGGCTGCATCACATTTTTTTTGTGCAAATGAAGAAACTTGAGTTCTGAATTCGGCATTTTTTTCTAATTGCGAACCCCACATTTTTTTACTGCAAGAATGCGCGGAAAAATAATCGGCTTGACCTTCATTGGCTGCCCAAACTTCTAATAATGGGCCTTGATCTTGTGCGTCTCGGGGCCCGTGTCGCGGACGAC
>JAYVAZ010000101.1:0-13950 GCA_043750675.1 Pseudobdellovibrionaceae bacterium
GTAAAACCATCAAAGACTTTGAAGAACTTCATAAAAAAGTTTTATTCTATGAAGAAAAATTTAAAAATCAAAAAGTACCTTGCCCGCCCCACTGGGGTGGATTTTCATTAGAGGCAAGCCAAATTGAATTTTGGTTTGGTCGTTCCGGCCGTTTGCATGAACGATACGTGTATGAAAAATCAAAATCCGGTTGGAATCGATTTATGAAATCACCGTGATATTATGAAATTTATTGTATCTGGATTTTTACCATTTCGAGATCAAATCATTAATCCTAGTCAGATTATTGTAAATGGTTTAACCGCCAGGCAGGAATTAGAAACGGTTGTTTTGCCCGTAGTTTACGAACAATCTTGGAAAAATTTAAGGTCTCTACTGGAAAAAAACCGCGAAGTTTTTAAAAAAGAGGATTTTCGCATTGTTTTACTGGGCCAAGCCGCAGGACGGAAACAAATCTGTTTAGAAAAATATGCTCATAACTTGGCTGATAGTTCTTATTCGGATGCGGATGGTACTGTCTTTTTAGATCGACCTATTTTGGAAAAAAATGATCTGGCCTTGGATTCGAATTTTTCACTAAGAATTTTGGGCAGCCAGGCTAGGGAAAAAGATCTTCCCATTGAAATTTCTTACTCGGCCGGCGCCTTTGTTTGCAATTATGTTTATTACCATACTTTGAATTGGTTGAAGGAAAATCAACTGCCCGCCAATGCCGTTTTCATTCACTTGCCTCTAACCACTGATTTGGAACTAGAAAAACAAAAACAAAGTATTGATTGGATTCTCGACCAATTGAAATCTAATTTAATCGCTCCGCTTAGCTAATCTTATTTTTTCGTTTTCTAAAAATCTACCAAATCCTTTCTTAGAATGGGCCTCCGACGGCCACGGATGGCCGGCTGTGGTCGGATGAATCACGACGATGTGCCTATTTTAAGAAAGGATTTGGTAAATTTTTAAACAGATCTTAAAATAAAATTAGGAAATCGAGCGACTAAATTTTCAATAAGTCGTTTTCCAAGATACAAGTTTGATTGGAAATTCTTTAATGCAGGGAAGTTGGAGCAACGAGGTAAAATTCGGGAATCTCGATGTCAAAGCTTTCACCAGAATCCGATATCATCTGATAATAGCCACGCATACTTCCTGAACTGCAATTTAATGGACAAACACTTTCATATTCGAAAGTCTCTTTAGGTGTAATCTTTGGCTGTTGTCCCACGACTCCTGCGCCGCGGACCTCTTCAGTTTTGCCAGCGTTATCAGTAATAATCCAATGCCGACTGTTTAACTGGGCAGTAAAGGAACTATTGTTCTTAATTAAAATTCGATATGAAAATAAATGGTAATTTTCTTCAGGTTTTGACTCGTGCTCTACGTAAGAGACTTTAACCTTGATTTCGAATTGAGGGTTAACAACCTTCTGTAATTTCATGAATTTAAGATAATAACAGGAATACTCCAGGTCAACTCTATTTAATGGGTAGCTGGGTTAGGTTAAATAAAATAGGGTAGTGATCTGATGGAAAATTAAGCTTTTGGTCCATGGTTTTTGGAGGATCGGACTCAAGACCTTGATAATCTTTATAACGGTAAACAAAGGCCGATTTTTTATCTAAAAACGGCACTAGCTCTTTGGAAAGAAAACAATAGTCGATTTGCCTTCCCTCGATAGATTGATTGCGGCCCACTTGATAATAAGTAGCTGATTTATCCTGAGTTAACTGGGCAATACGTAAAACGTCGGCTAATTCGGTTTCGTCATACAGTGGCTGAAATTCCTTATCAGTTGTTGTTTGACTTGCATTGCCATTAAAATCCCCAGCCACTATCATGGGACAATTCTTTTTTGCTAATAACTCTTTGTAGATTTCTATAAGGGTTTTTAGTTCGGCTTGTCGCCGCTCAAAACCATTGGGATCAACCCCGGCAGGGTCCAATCGTGATTTTAAATGAGCGAGCAAAATAATGAGAAATGGTTTTTCTCTGTCATTTGTAAATAGATGCAGTTCAGCAGCATCACGAGAAAATCGATGGCTTTGCGTTGTTTTAACTTTATCTGGATATTTGGTGTCCACAGACTGGCGTTCGTGCGGATAAAGATAATTGATGGAACGATTTTTATTACTCATCAAGTCGAAGTAAAAGGGCAAAGATTTCTTGATTAAAAATCCAACGTCAATATTGCGATCTGAATTACCTTCCATTAGTGCACAATGATAACCTTCGTTTAAAAATAGACGATTGAAGTTCTGCAAACTTTCTAGTCCGCCAACTTCGCACAGCATCACTATGTCAGGTGCCTCATCTAAAATAATCTTTGCTATATGTTTGGTTTTTAAAATGGGCTTATTTTCGTAAATAGATGTCGAAAGTTTTTGCCACTGATTTTCATCTAGTTTTGTATGGTCGTTATTCAGTTTCTGGTCTGATAACAGAAAAAGATTTTCTGTATTATATAACATAAGTTTCAAAGATTGTAGAACATCGGCCATAGTGTTAGCTTATTTGAATTCAATCTTAAAAACGAGCAAAAAAAATGAATACCGAAAAAAATCTTTTTAAATCGATTCCAAATTTTCTGAATAGAATTCAGTTAAACAAAAAACCACACACTGAGCAATTAACAGGCTTTATTCACATCATGGCTGACAAAAAGAGTGATAAAAATAGATTAGTTAACTCTTTGGCTTTGGGATGGCAAAAAGAACATCTGATGAAGTTTGACAAGGAGATCACTCATTTCAATTCAGATATGGGCCCAGTTTGGATTATTCAAAGAAAAGAAGGAAAAGGTTCCTTGAATCATTTTGGTTTATTGGATGATTCTAATTATGCGTGGTACCGCGAACAAATTGGATCCTTAACCGGATTCTTCCGGGCCTACCAGTTAAAACAAGTTTCAATTAATTTTTATGGTTCAAACGCAGTGGTTGAAAAGGCGGCGTTAGTAGGATTGGGTCTAGCCGCATACAATTATCTTTCTGTTATTGAAGGTGCAAATGAAAATGATTGGCCACTTGTTTTCGTCAATAAAGATCGTGGGACTTTTAAAAAAGAAATTCTAGACGATGCTATCTGCACCAGCCAATGTGTTAACAGTGCTAGGCATTTAACCAACATGCCACCAAATCTTTTAAATCCTGATTCTTATGCTGAAATTGTGAAGTCCACTTTTGCAAAAATAAAAAATGTAAAAGTAGAAGTTTGGGACGATACACGTTTGCAAAAAGAAGGTATGGGATTACATTTGGCGGTGGGAAAAGGGGCTTTGAATCCGCCTTGTCTAGTGCATATTCGTTACCGGCCCAAAAGCAAAACCAAAAAAATAAAAAAACCAATCGCTTTGGTTGGCAAAGGAATCACCTTTGATACCGGCGGATTGGATATTAAACCATCAGCAGCAATGCGTTTGATGAAAAAAGATATGGGTGGATCTTCAGCCGTTTTTGGTGCGATGTTATGGGCTGTGCAGGCCGAAATTGATCAACCCTTAGATGCTTATTTGGCGTTGGCCGAAAATGCGATTAGTGACCGCGCCATGCGACCTAGTGATGTGTACAAGGCCCGCAATGGTCTAAAGGTGGAAATTCATAATACTGATGCCGAAGGCCGTTTGGTTTTGGCTGACGCCTTGGACGTGGCGGTGACGCAAAAAGAAGAACCAAAATTTGTAATTAACGTGGCGACTTTAACCGGTGCAATTAAAGTAGCATTAGGTGGCGAAGTCGCAGGATTATTTTCCAACGATGATGATTTGGCATTGGAATTAAGTCGCGCCGGAATCGAAATGGGTGAACTTAATTGGAGGATGCCTCTTCTACAAAAAATGAATGCCTCTATGGCATCACCATTTTCAAATATGGTTAATGCTACTGATGGATTCGGTGGCGCCATTACGGCTGCATTATTTTTAGAAAAATTTGTTAGAGGAAAAGCCTGGGCGCATATGGATATCTATGGCTGGAATGACAAGCCGTCAGGAAGTTTGTCGTTCGCTGGTGGAAACGGTCAGGCAGTACAAACGCTAATTGGGTTTTTACAGAAAACGAAATAATTTGTCTTTTTTAATTTGGTCTTTGATTATCGTCGGGACCATTTTTTCCCAGGCTTTGTCGCCCTTTTTAATCAACTTTTGAATGTCGTCAGAATGAATAAATTCTTCGATTTGGTCACAACCGGAAACATCAACAATAAACTTTTTACTCATAAAATACGAATAGATATTTTGCATGTCGCCATCGGGACGATACACGGCCGCCGTTGTACAAAGTTTTTCAGTTTTGTGTGGGTAAATATAAAGATTAGTTTTTGTATCTAGCAATTTACCTAATCCTTCTAGTATTCCGCCTTCAAGATCTTCATAGTACTTTTCATCGAATACTTTTTCTAAATGGGCAGCGCTGATTAAAAATACAATAGGGGACTGGGTATATTGGCGAAGTGAATTTTTTAACTTATAAAATAAAAAGTAATTCGAAACGAGAACATCGTAACCTAAATCACAAAGACTACTCACTCGATCTAGAAAGTCTTGTTCTTGCATTTGGCCCTTAGAACTTAAATTTTGCATCGTTAGTTCTAAAATAACTTTGGCCTGTTTGCTTTCCGATTTAAAATCTTTTTTAAACTGTTCTTGGCCTTTGTTTAAAATATCAATCTGCGTATTGGTTATTGGCTTAAATGACCCGCGTTGGATAATCAAAGGTTTGTTGTAGATAGCATCACTGATAAATTGGATTTCTTTTTTTGAAGAAAATAGCACAGATTCGGCAAGGCCTTTTCTTACTAACTCTAAATTTAAAAGATGATTGTTTAAATGCGCTAGGTCTGGACCTGAAGTTTTGATCACATCAATTACAACCTGCCCCTGCTTAATATTTTCGGTCAAATTTTCGATGAAAGAATCGGCTTTGGCATGCGCGAAGAATCCAGTATAAACCAAGTTAACCCCAAGCACCCCAAGGGTTTCTTGTTGCTGAAGTCGGTATTTGTCTAACATCCGAACGTGCATTATAATATCGTTGTATTCGCCGCCAGGTTTTGTTTGAAATCTTACACCCATCCAACCATGACAAACTCTTTTCGTTTGTCCACCAGTCGTCACAGTATTTGCGTAGGCAAAAAAAGTGGATGTCTTCCCCCGAGTCGCATCTAACCGGCGAATCAACAATCCATATTCTTTGTCTAACATTTTGTTTAGCCGTGATTCACAAACGTACCGACCATTGGGTTCTTTACCGTAAATTTCATCGCTGTAAACCATGTCGTAGGCCGACATGGTTTTTGCGATAGTTGCGGAAGCCTGCCCTGCCTGAAAAAAGAAACGGGCGACTTCTTGTCCGGCGCCGATTTCTGCGAACGCACCATAAATTTGAGGATTTTGATTAATATCCAAAGCTCGGTTTAAAGTCGATTTCGTTGTTTTACTCATGCTCTTTTTTCTCTGTTTTTACCCAACCGGTAATGGCCAAACTCATTGCCTTTTCAATTGGTATATCTACTTTTTGGATCTTGTCCCGGGCAACTAAGAAAGTAAATCCTCCCAGTCCGTAACTCAAGGGAATATACACGGCTACTCGGTGCGAGGCATCCGCCGGCAAAGCCAGGTCATAAAGATTTTCTCTGGTAATTAAACCCATTGCTTTGACCGGACCCATGTCAACCAGCACAACACTTTTCATTCCGTTGCCGTTGCCTTTGGAAAACAGATTCATCAAATCCCGAAGTGGGGGGTATATGGCTTTTATAAAAGGTACTTCGCTGAGGTGACGTTCAAAATCAGTAAGAAATTTTGCAGTAATGAAATTATTAAGTAAAAGGCCAAATAGGAAAATTACAATTAGAATCATCAATAGCCCTAAACCAGGAACATAAGTCGGTAAAACCCGCGATAGCAACCCACCAAGTAGGTTTTCCAAAATAATTACAGCTGAATACAAAATGTAAATAGTCACCGCAATTGGCAGTAAGGTAATTAGTCCCCGAAAAAATATTTTATTAATGGTTTTCATATGTTGAGTAATCTTACTATAAACGTAATTGCGTAAATCCAGTATCTATTTGAAAGGACCAAGACCACGACCTTCGGCCGGAACTGCCCGTGGAGGGTGTTTATCTTTTTTTCAGCAAAACCACTGTGGTGGCCAATTCGAAAATACTTTGATCAGTGACTGTTTCATTTTGAAATTGATTTTTTGATAATGAAGAAAAATTGAAGTAAATCCGATATTATAGTTGATATCGATTGATTGCTTAAAGGGGAACACATGAACCTTCTGCACTATAAAAAGGGACGCCTGTTTTTTGCCGGTGTTTTATTAGTACTTGTTCCGCTTTCGTTCTTTTTTCAAAACTGTCAAAAAAACGGACTGGTTAAAATCACGCAGTTGGATTCCACTTCTAAAATTTTAGTTTCCAATGATTGCGATTTCGATGGAAAAATGGTTTTTAATAACTCCGAAGTCACTTCATTCTTAAATTCGTCGGTAGAATACGGTCGAACTTGTCAAAGTGAGACTCGAATTTGTAACGAAGGTGTTTTGTCGGGAAGTTACGTTTATTCGATTTGCCAAGTGAATGCGCCAAAGGCGTGTTTGCTAAACGGTCACACAGTAATGCACTCTCTTTACGGACAAGCCTATCAAAATTCATCCGTGCCATTTGGTCAAACATGCCAGTTAGAAAAGCGCTACTGTAATGACGGAGTGTTGTCAGGTTCATATACTTTTCAAACCTGCGCAGTAGGCGCGGCTAATAGTTGCAGATTTAATAATCAAGATGTTCTTCATGGTACAGCGGTAAATGCGTTCCAGGCTTCTTCCGTTAAGTTCGGCGACCTTTGTGTGAAGGAAAGTCGGGTTTGTACTAATGGTGCACTTTCCGGTTCGTATAATTACGCCAGTTGCCTGCCGGATGCGCCTAAGGTTTGTAAATTTAATGGCCAGGATATTGCGCATGGACAGGTTGTTCAAGCTTTCCAAAATTCATCAGTGAAGTTTGGCAACGAGTGTATTAGTGAAAATAGAACCTGTAGCGATGGAAATCTTTCTGGTTCTTTTGGTTACTCTACTTGTAATTCGGATGCGCCTAAGGTTTGTAAGTTTAATGGCCAAGATGTGGCTCATGGTCAAAAGGTATTTGCTTGGAGTGTTTCTACAGTTAAATTTGGAACCTCTTGCGAAGACAAAAAGGAAGAGCGTACTTGTCACGATGGCTCGCTATCGGGATCATTTGAATATGGAACGTGCGCTGAAGACGCACCCAAAGTATGCAAATTTAATGGACGGGACCTGGCTCACGGAGAAGAAGTTACTGCATTCAGTAAATCATCAGTTGCCTACAATGAAACTTGCGAGTCAGTCAGTGAGGTACGTAAATGTAGCGATGGCGATTTGTCGGGAGCTTTTACTTTTGCTAATTGTGATGTCAATGTTCCAAAGTCTTGTCTTTTTAGCGGAAACACTTACGCACATGGCGAAACCTGGATGGTATATAAAAATGCAAGTCCGCCGTTTACAAATCACGACGCTTGTTTGGATGAATTACGCGAAGATAAATGTATCGATGGTAATGTTTCTTTTCCACAGGGTTCATTGACTTGCCAAATGGAAACGCCAAAAAATTGTAATATGAACGGAACCGCGACTGACCACGGTGAAAGATTAAAATTCTATCTGCAAAAATTAATTCAAAGTGAAGGCCAAAAATGTAGCCAGATCGACGCCGACTGTTACGATGGAAATTATTTTAATGGCACTTTTTTATTAACTGTCACGGCGGCTGCCGGACTCACTTGCGCTTGCGATTCTTCGGCCGGGCTAACCGCAGATGCGGGTGGTATCTGCAAGTGCGCAAATGGAAAATTATTTGACCCAGGCAATCTTAAGTGCGTAGATCCGGTTCCCATTTGGAGTTTGCAGAGCTCGGCGAATAAAAAATATTTAACTAAAAAAGTTTGTGGTAACTCCACAGCCGATTATTCTTATACAACTTACGGGGTGGCGGTCGATTCTTTAACTATCGTCCCAGAAAATATTTTGACGGCCAGTTCTCAGGCTCTGAATACAATCAAAGACTTTATCAAGGTGCCTTCATGCGCGGCTAATCCGAACGTTGTTAAGAACGGCTGCACGGAATATTATTTTAACTGCGATGTGCAAACCTACCAAGTAATAATGGGCCTTAAATAAGGAATGCCGTCGCTTTCGAGACAGCATTGTGAAAATGGTTCAAATCGCAAAATCCTAGCGCAATTGTCAATAGCCAAAGATGTGGACAATCACCATATTGAATGGAAAAATATTCTGATAACAGGGAATCAATATCTAGGGCATAATGAAGTTAGAAAATTTTAAAAAAAATCGCAATTGGATCATACTCTTAATCTGGGTGATTCATTCATTTGCTTTTTTGGCAAACGAAAATTACTTTCCGATTTTGACTTATGACCTTTTTGCTCGAAGCAAAAATTTTAATGTCGGCCAAGAGCTTTTTATGGCAAAACTAAAAGGCGAATCAGATTTCAGTCACGATATTAGCCAAGAAATTTCCTTTGGGTTTTATTGGAAGTTTATTGTAACGGTTAGACGTATGATACGTGAAAACCCCAAGCAGCTTGTTAACGCCTTTAAAATGCGAATGGATGAATTAAACCAAAGTCGTTCAAAAAAAATTGTTGCTGTACGTTTCGTGCAGATTGTAGAAAACGTTCCGAATGTAGAGTTTGAAATAAACAATGACTAAATTAGAAGAGCAATTCTATTATTCATTTCTTGCCATCTTGATTATCTTTTTTTGGAGTGGAGTTTGGCATTATGCTACTGACCTTCCACCCCAATCATTTTATTATCCTACGGGCATTTTACGTATTCCCTATGACAAAATGTTCAAAGCAAATTATGTGCTAAAATGGATTTTGTTGGTTCAACTTTTCTTCGGCATATTTAAAATCAACTTATTACGAGATTCAAAGATTTTTATTAGCGCCTTAATTTTACAGTTCACCTTCTTGCTTAGCAATCGTTTCAGTTATTACCACTTCCCGCACTTGGAAATGTTTCCAGTTCTTGCCTTGATTGGAATCTTAATTGGAACCAACTTACGTGATAAAATTCAAAAAGCTTGCTCCCTGGTTATTATAATCTATTTTTTCTCAGGGCTATCAAAGGTTAGATTTAGCGGGCTTTCCTGGATGGATCCTAAAAGTGTTCAACAGATGATTTTGTATTCTTTCCATTTTCGCCGAAATGAATTCGGCTCTATAATGTCTCTTAATGAACAAAACTTTCTTTTCCAAAATTCAATGTCTCTTTCGATTTTAGGTTTTTGCGGCCTATTTTACGAACTAATATTACCCATTTTTATATTTGTAAAACGTACTCGCAAATTATTTTTTTGGTTAACTCTATTCTTTCATATATTTATCTGGCTGGTGCTAAATATTTATTCTACGTCGGTCCTGTTTCCTTTATACCTTTTTGCCTGTTCTGCCTATTTTAACTTGGAAAATAGTAATGAAGAAAATAAAATTTAATTATCCAGTTTTTTTTCTGATTCTTTTTTTTATACTTGCCGACGTTACATCTGTGTTTACCAATCTGAATTTTTATAGAATTGTTTTCGACACAAACGAAGTCTCTAGATATTTTCGATTTTTCGGTTTGTTGCCTTTTATTCTGCGTTACCTTTTGCTTTGTGTTTTTAATGGAACTTTATTTACTTTAATTATAAACAACTTAACCAAGGATCGAAAACATCGGGTTCTTTTTTGTCTGTTGTTAGCCGCAGATGTTCTTGCTTTTCTTTTCGTTAAATGCCCGCAAATCTTTCATGCTCAGTTTGGTTTGGATCAATTGTATTATTATTTTCCTTATCCCGGAAACCTGATGGTTTATATTTTTTTAACGGTTTTACTGGTTCTTCATTCGTTTTTTTTATTTTTTAAGAACCCGAAGCTGAAGTTTCGGCTGTTCGCGTTGACTCTTTTGATTTTTTGGGTTGCAGAACGACAAGCTAATCTTTTTGACATAGCTATTCCGGCTCCTCAAAATTTTAGAAAAATTGAAAATTCGCAGTCCATTTTTGTTGTGTCGATCGATTCATTAAATGCAAAGGAATTAAGCCAGATTCAAAAATATGCGAATCCGGCTTTAAGGGAATATTTAAAGACAGCCACAGTCTTTGAAAATATAATTTCGGATACCACCCAGACTCATGGTAGTTTTTCGTCTATATTTTCGGGAAAACAGCAGTCGCAGTTATTGAATCGGTATCCATTTTCCCCTACCTTCTCTAAAGAAGGGCAAATGCAGTTAGGCACTTTGCAAGAGCTTAAGGCCAAAGGGTATACGAATCACTTCACGAGGGACGAATTTGATACATCCAGGGCACAGCAGGGGTCAGCCATTGATAAAATTCATCTTAACTTTGAAAATCACTTCTTAACTTCGGTTCTGTCGCGGCTGCTATACAGCATCCATGCTTTTGGCTTAGCACCTAACTCCATTGCTCAGATTATTTTTCCGTGGATTTTTAACAACACGATTCAGGCATTTGGGTTCAATCCTGAAAAACAGGCGAATTTTATCGCCCAGACTATTAATCAGGAAATTTTACCAACTAAAAGGGACAATAAGCTTTTTTTCTATATGCATACCTGCATTTTACATGAACCTGTTAAGTTGCCTTTTGGGTATTATCCCGCAGAAGGTTTGCCAAATGATGGCGCCAATATAGTATCGTATGCGGACATTATGGATGTTCATAATTCTAACTATCAATATAAGAATTTTAGTAAGCGAGCTGCCTTCGATTATCAAATTTATAGTTTGGGAGTTCAATATTTAACTGAAAAATATCTGAATCCCCTTTTTGCCGATTTCGAAAAAATGGGCTTATTGCAAAATGCCCAGATTATTTTAATGGCCGATCATGGTGAAACCACTTGGGAACAAAGGCAGTACCTTCCCCAAAGGTCGTTGTTTATTTTTCATGGTGAAAACGATCTTTATGGAAGTCAGGCCCAGCGGCCGCTATTTATTAGTAATAGAAGTTTTATAACTGAAAAAAATATTATCGCCAAGAATACGGATTTACTAAACCTGTCACAGGCCTTCCGCAAAGAATTGGGCCTATCTTTTGATAGTTCGGTTTATTCAGAAAATGCATTTCCGCTAATACCTGAACCCTTAGATTTGTTTTCCTCATATAGTTTCAAAGAAGTAGTAGCCAACGTTAAGATGAGTTCAAAATTTATGTATTTAGATAAAGAATTCGACGAACCCACCGTTCTATTTAAACAAAAGACGATTTTTGAAAAAGGGTATAAATTGACTTTAGTTCGAACTAGTTTTGGCCGAAGGCTTGTGCTTTGTAGTTACCTAGAAGATATCAATTGTTCAACCAATCTCTGGAACAGCAAAAAATATCGAACTCAGGCTCTTGTCGATAAATTGAATTCTAGCTTGCAGTTCGATGTCAGTAATAATTTGGATATTCCAGTCAAGTTAAACAAGGATCTTGAGGTAGATAATTTTGTTGAAATAGCGGCGCACTTAGCACACAAGAATCCTTGGTTAAACATGTATGGAGCCTTTGTTGCTGCCGAAAATTATTTGGATTTTGGGCCAATGAATTTGCAATTAAAGGGTTTAGACAGCCTAAAGGATCAAGAGTTATATAAAACAGTTTACCACCGTCTCTTGGTCCGGCATTGTTCGTTTCTGCCTAACCTAAATGAGGATAATCAAAAGAATGTTCGGGACTATGTTAATCGAACTGAACATCTAAATACATCGAACAAAAAAGTCGATTCCTGTATCAAAGATGCTGACCGATGGGATATGTTGGAGTCTTTGGATACGTTACCCAGGGAAATTTTCACATTTAGCCTGAATGATTTTTTAGCTCCTTATTTAACTTCAAAGACTAAAACCATTACGGCTGCTCTTCAGCAGGTGCGCATGCCGGAAAGAGTCCAGCTAGTAGGTAGAGCAACGGCACTTCTAGAGCGTGTTTTTCATTACACAAAAGAGCTTAACTTTAAGTATACCGAAGCCAACTTTTGGAGACTGAAATATATATTCAGCAAATCAATAGGTTCCGAAACCGACGTTCTTAAGCAGTTTCTAGAAAGAACTCTCGTTGAACCGCAAACTCTAATCATAGAAAAGTTCTTTGCGGATTACTTAAGATCTAATAAATTGGCTATAGATTCTAATATATGCCTAATGGTGAAAAACGTAATCGCCAATTCAAAATTGGAAAAAAATCCTGTCCGCGAAAAAATTTGGACTCTTAGTGGGTCTTGTCCCACTGTCTCATATTGATACAGTCTCATTTCATTTTGAAAATCGGACGTATCAAAGAGAGTATTTCAGCTAAATCCCTCAACTATACTAGACCTTAGGCCGATAGGTTATACATCGTAGGGAGATCTTCGTGCACGTTAGCAGACGGAATTCATTTTCTATTTTTGGCAGACAGGCCGCTTTGGGTTTGCTGTTTTTTTCAACCGGTCTACTAATTAGCAGTACCGCTTTTGCGCAAGTTTACAACGAAGAGTTTGTATCAGACGAAATCATTATTAAGTTAAAAGATAAATCTACATCTTCGAACAATGCAAAATTCTTAAGTAAACTTCAGGGCAAGTTATCTTTGAAATCTTCCATGGGCAAATTAAATGTCCATCACTTTAAAATTACGAACGGAAAAAGTGTTCCCGATGTTATTAAAGAATTTCAGGCCGATCCTAATGTCGAATATGTAGAGCCTAATTATAAATTAAGAATCATCGATGGAAACCAGGTCGACTCCCAGGCAAATAGCGCTTCGGGATCTGGATCTTCTGGTAGTGTTACGGCGCAATCTGCACCAACCTACCAACAAAATTTTGCACAAGTAAAAGTAAATGAAACCTGGCAAGTAATGAGTGTTTCTACTTCGGATTCACCAATTGTTGCTGTTATCGATACAGGCGTTGATTTGCTTCATCCGGTGTTTATTCAATCAAATGCCCTTTGGGTGAACTCCGGTGAAATTCCTGGCAACGGAATGGACGATGATGGAAATGGGTTTGTTGATGATATAAATGGTTGGAATTTTAATGCGCGAACAAATAATCCACAGGACGACGATAATCATGGAACACATGTAGCCGGGATTATTTTAGGCGTCGGTCAGGATATTTTAGCTGACCCAATAGCCACCGCAAAGATCCGAATTATGGCGCTGAAGTTTTTAGGTGCGGATGGTAGCGGTTCAACTGCCGATGCTATCAATGCTATTTACTATGCCGTCAATAACGGAGCGCAAGTTATAAATAACTCTTGGGGTGGTTCGGGTTTCAGCCAAGCTTTATTGGATGCTATCTCTTATGCTTATAATCATAAAGTGACAGTTGTAAATGCAGCCGGTAACTATTCTTCAAATAACGATACAACAGCAATGTACCCGTCAAACTATCAGGTACCAAGCGCTATATCAGTAGCGGCTACAAATGATTGGGATACTTTAGCTTCGTTTTCTAATTACGGAAAATCAACGGTAAATATTGCTTCTCCAGGAGTCGGAATTTACAGCACTCTTTGGACTGGTAATTCGGGATTACATTCTTTTGGATTCATGTCTGGAACCAGTATGGCGGCTCCGTTTATTTCAGGAGTAGCGGCCTTAGTTTATCGAGAAGCCCCGCAGTTGACGGGTTATCAAGTAAAAAATATTATTTTAAATACAGCTAAACCGATATCCAGCGTATCGGCTAAAACTACTTCGGGATCACGTGTGGATGTATTACAAGCCATCTCTGGCGCGCAATTAGAAGTGGGAACTTTGGCAGCGCAGCCGGCCTACAATACTAGTGGCGGAGAAAAACGTTCCTTAGCTTCGGCTGGTGGCGGTTGTGGTTTATTTAAATTCATTGCTTCCGGCACTGAAGGTGGCGGTGGATTA
>JAYVAZ010000102.1:0-4853 GCA_043750675.1 Pseudobdellovibrionaceae bacterium
TTTTCCGTTAAGATCAGTTACAATTCTATTTTCAAATTTTCTTAAATAGGCAAATTCGGGGCTTTTGCCCGATTTGTCATTTTTTTGCTTTGCTAAGTAAGTGACCCAGGGGTCAGTGATGGAAGTGATATACAGCCGATTTTTTTCAGCGTGATAAGCGGCCCCACTCCAGTTGGCCCCTCCATTGACACCAGGAATAGTCAGTGTCCCCTTTTTAAGATTTGATGGAGGCGTATACAATGGGCCATAGATATACTGATCTACTACTTCTTGAGTTTCTTTTTTCAATTCGGGCGTAAAGTCGATTAATGCTTCTTTTTCGATTCCTTGTCGATCAAACGGAGGTGGCTTGATTGGAAAGGGCTGTGTTGCCGAAGATTTTTCTAAAGTTGATTCTGGCACTGGCCTTTCTTCAATTGGCCAAAGGGGTTTTCCAGTAAGGCGATCAAATGCGAAAATAAAAGCTTGTTTGGTCACTTGAATTACGGCAGGTACAGTTTTTCCATCTAGTTTTATATCAACTAAATTGGGAGCTGCCGGCGGGTCATAGTCCCACAAGCTATGATGTAAAATTTGATAATGCCAACGTCTAAGGCCAGTAACACAATCAAGGCAAACTAAACTGTCCCCAAATAAATTATTACCAGGTCTTTTTGCTCCATACCAATCATTAGAAGGCGAACTTACTGGCAGGTAGGCTAACCCATTTGCCTCATCTGCGCTCATTAAAGTCCAAACATTCGCATTGCCAGTTCTACTCCAGGATTTATTATCCCAGGTTTCCGCTCCATATTCGTTCTTCTGGGGAATAGTATTAAATCTCCACGTTAACTTTCCGGTTTTAACATTAAAACCTCGTACCGCACCCGACGGTGATTCTTTTTGATTTACCTCGTCCATATTAGAAGAACCAATAATAATATTTTCTTTACAGATTAGTGGTGGTGAAGTTACGCCATATTGCCATCTTAATTCCGAAGGCCAATCGGACCCGTTTTCATTTAGTCCTTTAAGCAAATCTATTTTTCCGTTAACACCAAATTCTTTAATTAGTTTTCCCGTATCCGCATTCAAAGCAATCAAGTAGGCATTTCCTGTACCTATAAAAAGTCGCCTGTCTGTTTTATCTTCGCTTTCCCAATAGGAAACCCCTCGATGGGCAAAACCCAAGTTGGGCGGAGTTGCGTCTTTATAACTTTCTGGATCAAAAGTCCAAATTGTAGTGCCCGTTAAACCATCTATTTTAGCAACCTGGCTTAAGGAAGTACTCACATACAAATATCCGTCAATTGCGATGGGGGTAGCTTCATTATACATAGTAAATAGTTTAGAATTTTTTTTCAGTATTGCCTGATCTGGGGAGGCCCATCTCCATAGGACTTTTACATTTTTAACATTGCCTTTATTAATCTGTGTTAGATCAGAATATTTTGAACTTTCTTTGGTGTTTGCATAATTTGGCCAGTTACCAAATTGTCTATCTAACTTCTCGTGTTTTGCAGAAGGGGCCGCACAACTTCCCAAGATAGATAAGGAAATATATAAAAATACAGTTTTAAATTTCTGACAAATCATGGTTTAATCCTAACTAAAAGATCTTCAAAGACATAAAATTTTTCTTAACCCAAAGACTATTTAAGGATTAATTATGAGTTTAAATCAACAAAGATTCATCGAGTTTTTAGGTACGGCATTTTTTGTCATGATGACTATCGGTTCCAGTATTACCGCAGGTCGATTTGCGCCGGGAAATATTGGCCTAGCTGTATTAATTCAGTCATTGGTGTTAAGTGCTGGAATTTATATTTTAGTTGCCATGTTTAAACCTGGCGTTTACGCCCAATTTAATCCAGTTATAACTTTATTTTTTATTTTAGAAAAAAAAATTAGTCTTAAAGAAGGATTTGGTTTCATTTTAGCTCAGATCGCCGGCGGTACTATTGGTTTAATGCTTACTCACATCATGTTCAATTTACCTTTATTCGAAATAGCAGAAAGAACGCAAAATAATTGGAACAACTATATTTCTGAATTAATTGTTACCTATGGACTGTTATTAACAATTTGGAATTTAGAATGGAATTTTGATCGAGTTAACGCTAAGACCACAGCCGGTGGAGTTGCATTATATGTCTTTTGTATGATTTGGTTTACCGATTGCACTTGGTACGCGAATCCGCTGATTGGAATTTTACGCGGGTTCACGGCATCACCTGCAGCAGTTTCATCTAGCGGTACCCTAGGATTTTTAGCTGCGCAAGCCGCGGCTTTTTTGTTATTTATTGGTACAAAGAAAATATTAAAATTTTCTGTTATTTAATTTGATTCATTTCTGACGGAAAATTAATTCTATCAAAACGGGTTCTAACGTTCCATTGACTAGTACCATCTTTAAAAAGAAAGACATTATAACCGTTAGCCTTTGCAATGATCGCTGCCCGTAAGGCTTTTTCTTCCAAATGGGACCAAGCATAGATAACAACAGGATATGTTTTAGGTATTTTTTTAAATTCAAATTTGTCATTTTTTAATTTTTCTACGGTCTGATCCATAGGCAGTGAAATAAGCTGGTCCAATTGATTTGGAGTACTAGGAGTATAGGGAACATTAATAGACCCAGGTATTCTACCTGCATGCCAAAAGTAGGGTCTTTTAAACACATCCTCGAAACCAACATCAACCAAAGTAACAGGCTTTTTCATCATTTCTTTAAGTTGTGTAATATTAATGATGTTTATGTAGGGATGTTTATCCGGCAGTTCCAGTGTTTTACCGGCCCAGGCACTGATTCCGTTACGAAACCATTTAGCATTTTTATATCCAGCAAATATCAGCCTTTCGGCTGTGCGCCTTGCACGAGGGTCGCTTTCATTCCAGCCGTAAAAGACAAAATTGTCCTTCTTTGGAATTTTACTCCAGTCAAAAACATCTTTATTAACAATTGAATCCCATTCCTTTGGATCTAAATAGTAAATAGTGTACGTTCCTATTTCTGTAATGGAGTAAGGAACATTTGTTGCGCCAGGGATATGAGAGGATTTAAATTCTTGGGGAGATCTGACATCGATAAAAACCGCTTTTTGATTTTGCGCCAGGGCTTTTGCTTCAGTATTATTTATGACCGTTATAACAGGTGTAAAATTGGGCGGGGCCGTTGTATAGGCGACTAAATTATCATTTTGAAAGTTTCGCGCTTGAAGCGGTCCCAGGAATACGAGGGCTATCGGATTGGTTAAAGTATTTTCTCCAAAATGAGCCTTCATATAAGATTTGATATATTCTACCGGCATATCTATTTTTTCAGAAATACTTTTCCAGTCTATTGGATTTGTTAAATGAACCACATTATTGACTTTTACGGTCCCCCAATGGGTGTGATATCCAAAATCTATTAGGTTATAAATTTTTCCTTCCTCGATACAGTCGCCTAACTGCGAACGTGGAATCAATGGGACCTTTGCACCATCGTGCTGATGAAAATATATTTTTTTCATCTCCCAGTCAGTCAAAGTTAGAACAGTACTTTTCTTCGAGCAATCCCCAATTGACTTATTCTCTGCTGGCTTCGCATACAAACTTGCAAAAATTAAAAATAAAAAAAGTGCGGCTGAAAATGAAGTTCTAAATTTATTGGTCTTGATAAACATCGGCTTCCCCTTATTTTAGCAGGAACTTTAATATTGCTTTTTAACACTATAATTAACAGCCTGCAATAGTTTAATTCCAAGGATAAAAAAGCATCTTTAAAAAACTTCTAGCTGTTTTACGATCTATACCGGTCACACCTAACTTAATTCGTTTATGATTAAATGTTTCCAATCTTAAAGTTCTAAAAAAACTGTCCCAAATCGAAAGAACGATACCATAGTTGGACTGCTGATCTTCCGCTTCCACAGAATGGTGAATAGCTTGCAAATGCGGCGTGGCGATCCACGGATGAATCCTTTTCCAAAATTCTGTATTCGTTCTAAGGTTTGAATGAATAAACAGAATAACCACCGTTTCGACAACACCATAAAGAATTGAACTATAGAAAGTGATCCCAGTAAGAAATAAAATGGGAACAACTAAACAGTGGGTAAAAACAGCATCACCAGGATGGAAACGTAGGCCGGTTGAAACGTCTAAATGACCATCTCCATGATGGACGGCATGGAATTTCCATAAATAATCTACTTTATGTAATAATAAATGCCCTAAGTAATGACAGAAATCTATTAACAAAAAACCAATTATTAAATTCAACCATAATGGAAGCCACGAGGCGATAATACTCTGGTGAAACAACCCCCATCGCCCACTGGCGGACATACTGGCTACCCAATAATTAACATAACCTACTACAAAAATAGTAAGGGTAAACAGGATTCCTAAATAAATATTGGTTTTTCTTTGGGCAAAAAACCTTTTAGCCGGAATAAATGCTGGGAATCTTTTTTCAAGTCTCCAAAAAATAAATATACAAGTGGTTACCAATACCGGATTAAAAATTTTAAAATTTTGGCTAATCCATAAAAGTACTGATTTAAACATTCTAATTTAGGTTGGTCATTTTTCTATGCATAGTCAATATCAATGCCAATACCCAATAATATTGGGTGAATGCCCACTATAGGACCTAAGTCGAGCAGGAAAAAAGCTTTAAAAGAATATCAAATTAAGAAAGAATATCCTAGTGAAAAAAACTCGCCCGCTCTTCCAAATTTCTAAATTACCGCTGTTCCGTATGCACACGTCTTTCTCAGAGGAATCAGCCGTCATGGAAAAAATAGACGAGCGACTAAATTTGCTATTCCCGTTTTTACTTTTGCCTCTATTGATCTACTTCAGTTTTTTTGATGCTACTTTCCTTT
>JAYVAZ010000103.1:0-1941 GCA_043750675.1 Pseudobdellovibrionaceae bacterium
CGCTCGTATGCAAACGACTTATGTAGATGAAGTTCATACTTCTGCAGCTGGTGGCAAATCCGCTACCGCAAAAGAAGAATTGAAACGACTTAGTGCTACGGCAAAAGCGATCAATATCAATTTAAATCGTTGGGGTTCCAATCTTAAAGTCGCTACTCCGTAAAAGTAAATCGCCTGGACATTAAGGTGGATCGCTGCAATGGGACCACCTTAATCCAAATGGCTTTTTACAAATTGAGTCGATCAAATAAAAAAGCGGGAATTCTCCCGCTTTTTTTATTTCTTTAGATTCAATATAAAGTTTCGTTAAAAAACAATTGGGGTATTAAAGCCCGCCACTATCAGAGCTACCACCAACATAACCTTCTGAACCGCCACCAACCATACCTTCAGATCCTCCGCCGCTCTCAGAACCACCAACCATACCTTCAGACCCTCCGGAATTCTGACCCCCACCTTCACCAGTATTGTCAGTAAAATTGTCCTCTGTTACAGTAAGGCTCACTTTATTTGTTCGACAAAGGACATTACCGCTGGCGTCCTTTACATCGATAAATTTAGTGAAACTGCCGATACCTGAAGCTAAGGCGTTGGAAGATGTCGTGTAAGTTGACTCGTAAGGAACACTTAACTCGTCGGTATCGATATTATTGTCTTTAGTCCCATACCACTCTGTTTCGGCTGGTGTACCCAATACATTAGAGGTCGACAAATTAAAGTTAACGTATTGCCCAACTTGAACATCAGTACTTTGCACAGACAGTTGACAGGCCGGAGTTAAGACAAAGTGAATCGTGTTTGTTGCGCAAATCACTTGCCCGTTGTCAGCATCCAAAACTTCAAATCTTCTAGCGTATTCACCACTCTCAGATCCCGAATTTGTAAACTTTAAGTCCGCCAAACTGATAGCATCGGAAACGGTTCCGTCAGCATCAGTAATCGATTCACTTCCATCGACCTTTGACTTTGTACCGAATGTCTTGATTTTTACTTGTGCTGGCAAACTTTCCACACCTTCAGGTTTTTGAATCTGATAGGAGTACGTTTCATCTAAATGAACAGCGGCTTTATCAACAGAAAGTAAGCAATCCGCAACTTTAGTTGAAGCTCCGACATTCATTCCCCCTATCCCATCTAAATTATTTGTCGTGGCCTTTGGCAATTCTTTTAAATTGAACCCACAGTTTTGAAAACCTAACAATAGGATCAGTCCAGCAAATATTAAGCCTACGTTTCGTTTGATACGATTTAAATTCTTTGTGTTGTTTTTCATAATTTTCCCCATTCACCCCGTATTAAAAGCAATTTTGCAGCCAAAAATTTCGGACGGGAGAAAGTCTCAAAAAAGCACATCAATTTGGGAATTTGATTGTGATTTGTTGTCATATTTGCTCTGAAAAAAGGTACCAAAAATGCGTCCTATATAAAAACGTTCAACTTGCCATTAACGTAGTTTAAAATGACGATTCAAAGTGACGCAAATCCAACATAAATGTCACTTATTGAGCCGAAGGGCGCAAGTGCTGGGATTAAATCCACCGGTGAACAACTCGACCGTTCCCGCATCCCGAGCTTTCGTGATGATGCTAGCGGCGGCACGCTGGAAATTTCCGCTATCGACATAACGTAGATGATTTCGATATTCTGAATCGGATGGACAGCGACCAAAGTAGACTGAAAAAGCATGCGTAATCAATTGTTCTGAAGTGTAGGCGGGAAGTATCCGGTTGCGAAATTCATCACTGCTGACCATTTCTCTAGCATTACGTTGGTAAGCAGCCCAGCCATTACTGGTAAAGTTACTTGTGGCGGCAGCACCGCCTTCTGAATCAGGAGCCCTCCATAAAAACGCCTGATACAACGCAAACACGGCCCCTTTAGCCTGAGTTGCATTGACCAAAGACGGCAGTTTTGTTTTTTTCGCAGAAGGCAGTGGTGACT
>JAYVAZ010000104.1:0-2690 GCA_043750675.1 Pseudobdellovibrionaceae bacterium
TCGCCTTCACCGTGGCACTTTGAACAGCGTGGTTCTAGAACTGTTTTATAAACTTGAGCAAAACAAGGAATGGTTAATTTTCGTTCGCCTGTTTCCGGACTTATGACATCACCTTTTTTTTCCGAATCAACTGGTTTACCCAATTCAGTAGGATACTTGTGACTTGCCTTTGGGCTACATGCTGTAATCATCGAAACCGAAGCTATCAATAATACCGCTGTTAAATTTCTGATCTTCGTGTTTGCTATTTGCATAAATTCTCCGTTGTTCGTTAAGCAAATCCAGATTGATCGTTGAACAAATCGGAAGCTGCTCTTGGAACAGTTATAACTGATGTTGCTGCAGCATATTAAACTGTTTTAGACTAACCAGTAGTCCGGTGGGGAATATTTTAAAAGCCAGGTAAAATCAACAGTTTGGATGTTGTTAAATCAGAACTTTAGTGAATGAAGTTTCTACAGTCCTTACTTTTTTACCTGTCGAAAAAGTGACAGGCGATTTCAATTTCAATTTCGTATACCTTAGCCATTCTGTTCATAAATAGCCTTCGGGGGAAAAATGGTTTTTCGTTTTATTCTATTACTTGTAGCGTTTCAGGTGGGGCTAGCAGGTTGTTCTTCCAACAAGGGAAAAAGCACAGCATCGGCACCTGCCAATCAAAAAAAATTATCTATTGAGGACAAAAATGAGCTAAAAAATGAGCTAAAAAATCAACGCGAAATTTACGACACTGAAAAGAAATTTTTGGACGGTCAAATTTCCGCTGATTCGGCCACCCTGGAATCTTCCCAGAAGATGTTAAACAGTTTTACTAAAATGGAAAGCAGCACGAAAATAATGAAGTCTCTTTGTGCCGATCACAAATCGGAACAAAATTGTATTGATCTTAAAGTAAGAATGGAATCCCAAGAAAAATATGCCAAAGGAAAAGCCGTTCTTACGCAAAAGGTAGAATTGATTCGCGACGATTACGAAAAAGCCAAAGTGACTTACAAGTCCGCATTTTCTAGTATTCAAGAGGAAACAAAATCTTTAACTAAAGATGGTATTACGGCTACGGATGCGCAACCGACATCTATAATGTATTCGCATTCGGAAGATTTTCTGAATAAAAAACTGCTTGGTGTAAATCATGTGATTGAATCTTACGAAAACATTGAAAAACTATGTCTGCAGTTCAGTTCGGAAACAATCTTTTCGCAGGCTTGTGCCAACGGTGGAACTTCAGAATTGAAGAAAAAGTTTGTTTCTTTGAAGGCGACAATTGAAGAAAGACTGGTAAAGTTAGAACAGGAAAAACACGCGGCAGCGTTCGAAACGGAAAAAGTCGCCTATTTTAAAAGTCATACAGAAGCCAGTGTAGTTTTCGCGGGATCTTATACTTCTTATTTAGAAATCATAGACGGTGATGTCGACGTTAGCCCAATAATAGGAAGTTACCGAATCGAAAACATAATCAAGTTTATTAAGAAGTCTATTTTGGATTTCGATGCACGCGACGCAAAATTTGATCCCGGAAGCGCGTCTTTAAACGCGAAAATGCTGGCCTTTAAGAACTTCATTAAGAAATGTGAAAATCCAGCATACGTGGGTCAGGTCGGTTTAATCGCCCTCAAGAAAACTATGGACCAATCCAACATTGATCAGATTTATACAGTATTTATTCATACCGACTACAATGACCCCTTATTTAAAAATCGTTTGGGAAATTTTAAATTGGAATGGTATAGAAATTTTGACTTAGCTAATTCGACGTCGGTAGCGACGCGATTTAAAGGTAGTTACGCTGAAATGAAATCGGCCGGATTAGCTAATCCAGCCGTGTTACAACTATTTAATAAATTTGTAGGAGAAATAGACCAGTATACCGAGGCTTATAAATTCGGTATTGGCCTTCCTTTCCCTTAGTATAACTATTGATAGTTTCCGCCTAAAGTTTCTTTCTTAGATACATAAAACTATGTTCGGCTTTGGAAGCATCAAACATATCTATATTTAATTTAAAGTCTCCCGTGGTATTCGGAACATTGTGTAAATTATAAATTGATTTTTGAACCTGATACGTCGAGTATTCGCCAACAGTCTTCACTGGAATTTCCGCTTGCGTGACTTTAATTAGGTTCGGCTCCATCAATTGAAGACCCCAGGATTTTTCGTTAGCCCACATTTGAAGGAGACCCAGCTGTCCGCTGCCTTCGTGAACAGCCATTTCCAAATAGATTTTTCCATCCATTTTGCAAGTCTGCCCTAGGGAAGCTTTGTCCATATAGAAGTTATTTTCATCCATGGTCATAAATAAGTAGGTGCCGGTTAATGGCCCCTTTGCAACAAAGTAATTTTGAACCACAACTCCGCCTATACCTACTAATTCGTAATTTCCTTGATTGATGTCTGGAACCCAAAGTCTGTTGCCTTCGTTACACATATGGTAACTGTATCCAGTTTCAAGGCATCCAGTAAGACCTAAAAAAAATAAGGCTAGTATTATTGATATTAACTGCTTCATATTTAACTCCTAAAAAGTTGTTGTTTCGAAAAAAATTTCTGTCCTATTTGTAACGTTCGTTATATAACACTGTTATACAACTGCGCGGAAGATAAGGGTTCGACATGGCAATGTCAATGCGAGAGAAAATTTTATCAGCGACTGCAAAAATTATAGGGTATGAGGGCCTTGATGCGGTTTCGAT
>JAYVAZ010000105.1:0-5750 GCA_043750675.1 Pseudobdellovibrionaceae bacterium
ACTTTCGGAATTGTGGAATTGGTTTAAGGTGGGCGCTCCTAAATTGGCAATTAATGGTCATAGCGACCCAATCCCCGAGCCGCTAATTGCCACCTATGACTCAATAGATAGACATATTTTTCAAGTGGCTTGTAAGGTCTGTCACAATCCTGAAGGCACTGGGAAGCGCGTTCTATTAGATAGGGACTCCCTAATGAGTTCTCCCCTAGAATTGATCATTCCTGGAAATTCCGAGGAGTCAGGACTTGTTATTGCAATAGAAAGAAAAGATATAAAACGAATGCCCCCTTCCAAAGAAGGCTATTCGGCCTTAAGCGATAATGTAAAGGCCGTCATTCGAAAATGGATTGAAGAAGGTGCTATTAACTAGCGCAAAGGAACAAAAAATGAAAAGTGCATTGATAATCCTAATTCTTTCCGTTATTTCGCACGCATCCATTGCCCAAGTCATTACCTGCACGGGAATGACTAATGATTTGAACGCCAGTCAAAACGTAAAGTTTGAACTTTCAATTAAAAAAGATACTAGTCCTATCGTCAGCAGTTTTGGACCGTTTTATAAATCCAGTATTAAATATTTTTATTCAACAAATACTTCCTATACGGGAATTGATATTTCCGATCAGATTTCAACCCGACTAGATAAAATCATCTTTAAGGGGTCGCTGAAGAAAACAAGGAATCTAACTTTTAATTTTAATTCTGATGGAACGATCCAAAACGTATTTATGAACTACGATTCCAGAATTGTTAATCAACCGGTTGACTGTGAAATAGTTGGAACATTACCCCCTAGGCCAATATGTTCATTAAACCCTGATAAAACAAAACCGTTAATTGAAGCGATCAAGGGATCAAATTTAGATTTAATTGAAACGGCAATTGAGTGCGGCGCCAACGTTAATTTAGCCGATAAAAATGGATGTACACCCATTATGGTGGCCATCGATTCAGGCTGCGGGCAAAACAATCCACCTTATGCCTCTGTCTTCGCAAAAACCATCGAAGTGTTGGATGTACTGGCCAGCAATGGGGCTTTTCTTGATACCGCGGACTCTGCTGGTGAAACGGCGCTTATAAAGGCTGCGAAACTAAATATTGCCAATGTGTATGACACTTTTATCGCAGCGGAAGCTAACTTTGATACCCAGGATAAGTTAGGGAATACCGCACTTATGTACGCTGCCTTTAATGGAGATGCTAATGTCGTGGAGCAAATTTTGGATGGAAACCCTGATCGCAAAGTAAAAAACAAAGACGGATTAACTGCCTTCGATATTGCAAAAAAGTGGCAAAAAAATTCCGTCATAGATTTGGTTAGAATTGCGGACACAACTGTACTGATCGAAGGCAAAGATGATGGCACATGTTCCCCACTACAGATCGATTTAAAGGTAGGGCAAGTTGTCGACCTTACCCTAAAAGCTACCGATAAAATGTTTAAATTCGATTCCCCAGGTTTAGGGCTAGATCTGATGGCCGATCGTAATAGCCTGGCCAAAAAAACATTTCCCGTTGTATCTAAAGGAACTTTTAAGTTCACTTGCGGATTTCATGGATCAAATAAACCATCGCAAGGTGCCATTATCATTCAGTAGTTTTTTTGCTAGTTTTTTTACCGTTGGCCTTTGCCTGCTTCATCATTTTATGACATTCGCCTTTACCCATTTTCTCCTGGCATTTATCCATCATGTTATGGTCACACATTTTTCCGTCGTTGTGCATTTGCATGCATTCATGCATCATTCCCTGCATCTTTCCCATATCCATCTTGTCCATCATGTTGCCTGGGGCAACCGCGGCCTCGGTCGGTTGCACAGCCGTCGCATTTGCACCTGGATGATGTTCTTCGTGGGACTGCGGGGTTGGTTTTGCGTCTTCAGCACTCCCAGTACCCACATATATAAAGCCTACTAGTGCAATCGCCGTTAATAATGTCTTTTTCATAAATTCTCCTTATGATTTTGCTTTTTATATAAATTCAAGATCAGCGAACAGGCCCATAATATACTAAGTAGGAATGTCCACCATCTGAAACTAGAATGAATTTTAAATTTAACAAATGACATAATTCCGATGGAAGGAATCCCGGCAAACAATGTAGTAAACCAGGCCCAAGAATCAAATTTATGAAAAAATCTACGGGGAAGAAAAATAAATTGAATGCCTAACGATATAATATAACCACCCAAGACTTTGAATACGACCTTAAGCCAAGGTGAAATCAAGGTACAATTTAAGTAATCATCCCATAGATACCAGCTGACTGAGACCTCAAAACAAATTAACATTTATGAATACATGTATGGGCCTAGCAATAGGGAGGTTTACGTGAACTCATTTTTACTCAATGGAAGTCTCGTATTTCTAGTTTTGTTCGCGATCTTGTCTTTTGTGGATGGAGTATATCTGCATTTGATCAAATACCGTCTTCAAGAAAAGAAAGACTCAAAGAATGAGCATCTCGCCCACACGGGAAGGGCGATTCTATTTATTCCCATCACACTCATGCTTTTTTATTGGAATCTGAGTGGCCTCTTCCTTTGGTTTCTCGCCGCTCTGGTCGCGATTGATCTGGGCGTCGAAGCCTTCGACGTATTAGAAGAAAAAAAGAGTCGTGCAAAGATAGGTGGTCTCTCAAGCGGCGAATATCTTTTGCATGTCGTACTGACCACAACCAGGGTAGTTGCATTGACACTGTCTTTGGCCAGCAAGCCCGTCGAGGCCTGGATCTCAAGCGCAGATCTTCCTGTTTACCCAGAGGCAGTTAGGTTTGTTAGCTTTCAGATAGTTCCGGGAGCGGCCTTCATCGCACTTGTTCATGTAATTCTGGTTTTTAGGTCCATGTTAATTACGGAACTCATCTCTAAATTTCAAAAGTGGCGCGTGTTATGAAAAACCTTTTTTGATTTCCACAGTTAAACTTGTTACTAAATCCTATTTTTAAAACAGCAGGCAACGAAATTAATTATTCCTAAGACACTTTAGATTTATTTCATTACAAGTCAGACCTGCTGGTATTTAGTCATGGATCTACTTTATCCTTAACTATATTGTATTTTATCAACACGTCTTGAGTTTTATTTTCGGATGTTAAAATATTTGAAAGCCCTCTATAACTTAAAATTTGCTTGGTTTCGGCGTCGTACTCTAAAACCAGCTCACTTGAAAAAATTCGCAGAAAGAAACTTGAAAGTTCAATTCCAAACTGAATGACATGATTTGTTTCTTTCTTCTTGTAAGCTTTAAATGAAAAAAAATCCATTTCCGACAACACTCCAAATGACAATGGAACCGAAGACGTTTGTAATTTTTCAAAATTTATTTTTACGAAATTATCAAATCCCTGACCGGCAGCCATATTTGGATTTATTTTTATTATTTTTTCTATGGACTCTTTATTTACGATCAGCGTTTTAAAAACAATAGATTTCTGTTCGCTATCTAAATTCAACTCTTCGGTCTTTTGAAATCGAAAGTCATGAAATTTTACATTGGGAATCGCTGCATTTCTAGCAAAATCTGAAGTCATTTCCGCAAAAATTTCTCCCTTAGGATTAAAATATTTTGTTTCTATTTTTTTATTAAGTCCCTTTTCATCCAGGGTAATGACATGTCTTTCTGTATAAATCTTTACAGCACCATCAAGAGACGTCGCTTCACCTTTAAGTTCAAAAGAGAACCCCGACAGAGAAGTTAATAGGATTAGGAAAAAATGAAGCATTTACTTTTTCACAAAAGTCAGCGTGACTTCCCCTAGATAAATTCCGAATTTAAACATTTTTGACTTGTTCAACATAATACCATCGTCCAGCAGGTACATCCAATCGTCAAACTGTACATGGTAGTTTGTCCCATCGACTGGCAAATCCATCGTATATTTCCACTGAAAAGCGTTTCCTGCCGACTCACCTTGAGCTTTTCCAACCACGTCGGCGGCTGTTCCAGAGTAAAGATGGCCCCCTGTTTTTTGGATGGTCCAAACACGTTTACTTTTACTGCCGTCTGAATAGGTAAAATCCTTATTACGCAAAATGGGTTTCGTGTTCGGCGATCGCACCCCAGATTTGTTTTAGAAGTAGTTTTTGCGAAACAACTTTACCTTGTTCTCGAACCAGCCTTGCGATCACTTCATATTCCGTCTTCGTTAGTTTGACCTGAGCCCCTGAAACTAATACCTCCTTCAGGTTAAGATCCATTTTCAAATCACCCGATTTAAAAACGGGATTTGCCTCGTTATGTCCGTGATGCCGAAGACCTACTCTTACTCTTGCAAGTAATTCCGGAGGGCCAAACGGTTTTGTCAGGTAATCGTCGGCTCCGTCATCAATGACAAGTACGCGAACGTCTTGGTTCATAACTCAATCTCTCTTGGAACATCATTAGTCGGGTAACTTTTAAAATTCTGGATTTTGACTGTCCGATGGAATGGGGACTTTTATCTCGGATATACTTTAGCGAGATACTGATTGCTCAAGCAAACTGCTAAGACGCTGCAAGCTTTTCTCTAAAACTTGGCCTGTTGCCCCACCCACACCCACGACGCCTTTTCTGATCATTTCCAAAGACATATTCGCACTGGCTAAGGCCTTTCGCATTTCGTGGATAAAAAAATCGGACGGTGTATCTTTAACTGCTGATTTGTTTGAATCTTGATGAGCCTGAAATTCCGTTACCGCACCAGCTATTGCAACATCCAAACATCGATTAAGTGCATGAAATTCACTAGGGGAAATTTCGCTTTTCTTTTTAGAGGCAATTTCAGTGATAGACTGGCACATGGCTCCGTAAGCATGCACAACATGAGAAAGCGTATAACCTAAACGTAGTAATTCTTTACCATGGTTTCCTGCGGATTCTGCTAACTTTGCCTCGGCTGGTTGCCCAGCCGCTTCTGCCATAGCTGGTTCATCACTTTCGTCGGCGGCCTTTGAAATAGCTTCTATGTCCTTTGCCGGAGGCTTTGATGGTTTATCTGCATGACGAATAATTTCGATGACCTGTTTATAGAAAATGGGAAGCCCTTGTTTGAGTTGAGGTGAACTGGGATGTTCTCCAGCCAGCTCCAGCGTCTTTTCTTCTGTCGAAGCAAGAATTTCTTTTTCGTTTTTTAATAAAAACTCATGGAGCATAAATAATTTCCTTTTTTATTAGGAGAAGCATTGGATGATGGACTGCAAGGACTGATCCGTTTTTACACTTAGCGTGCTCAGTTGTGTCGGCATTCACAGAACTCTAAAGGAATTTTGAATAATTTAAGTACAAAATTACCCCTCAACTACATTGCGGAAATTAATTCTTGGAATAATATTTTGTAGATACTTAACCTAAATTTTTTGCGTTGGCCGAATTTACTTCTTTAAAAGGCTCAGTCCCCAAACTGGTTCGATTTTTCACTTTATGAGAGTTTAGTAAACAACTTGATAGGATCTTAACATCTACTGCTTAGCAACTCGCACTTTCGCCCGGAGTACAACTTGCTTACATTGAGTTTGCATTTTCGAACTTTTCGCATCCAGACTAACAAACTGCTATTTATAGCCTATGCTCACGCGACCACGAGGTGTTTATGAAAACCGAAAAATCCATCACGAGAGCCAAAGCTAACGAAGTAAAGCTTTGGCTCGAAAAAGAAAGTTCCTCTACTCTATTCACTCAAATTACGAATGAAGCAAAAGAGTATGCCATTTTCTTGGTAGATCCAGATGGCATCATTCTAAGTTGGAATCCCGGCGCCGAACGCATGAAGC
>JAYVAZ010000106.1:0-7498 GCA_043750675.1 Pseudobdellovibrionaceae bacterium
TCGGTTGGTTTCTTTTTGCTTCTGTTAGCGGAAGTACGGAAATCGGGTTAGAGCATTAAAAAAAGCAATGTTTAAAACATTGCTTTTTTTATTTGTAGAATAAGCGGCTGTTTTTAGACTAATTGTCCGTTGTAGTTTATGCGGGAACGTCGAATTAATTAAATCGGTAACCGACGCTGATTGAAAATAAAAATCCCGAACCTACCATATCTTCTAATTTATCCTTTTGCGATTGAACCATAGGGCCGTTATCATGCGAAATCTCTGCACCTTTGATGGGAATGGCATAGCCAAATTCGAAACCCAAAACAAACCAATCTTTAAAAATATTGTAAAATCCAAAATCACCAAATAAACGAGCTGATGAAGAAACCTGATAAATACTTTCTAAATTATTTTCAGTTACGCTAATTTTGCCACCATTTGAAAAACCGAATCCGCCGCCGTAAAACATCAAAGCTTTGCATTCAAAACTAAAAAAGCAAGTTTCCCCCAAAGGTTCACCGTACATACGAGTCGCAATACTTAACTGCATTCCTTGTGGGGAGCCCAAACTAAGACCAGCTTGCAAATCCTGGCGGTCGGAAAAAAAACGCCGGTAAGTGACTCCTAAATTATGATAGGCCGAGTTTTCACCATATCCGAAATCTAACATTTGCTGCCCCAGTAAAGAGTAGTCAGAGGTTGGCTGACTTTTTTCCAGCGGTTTAACTACGGCTTCAGAACCGGTGGAAAAATCACCAGCATTAGGCATCACCAAAATCGCACCATCAGTGCTTTTCGTGTCTGGAACTTTTTTTACCGGCAGTTCTTGAACCGTTTCTGATGGTTGTGCCACGACTACAGGAATGTCTTCGGCTTTGGCTTTGGACAAGGCGAAAAGTACCATGATCACTGCTAAAAAATAAAACCAGCAATGATTAGGAACCGATTTGAACCAAGAAGTAATACTTTTCATTTGATCTCCATTTCGTTACCTGTCGTTTTAATTTGTAAATGATCAATGTCTACCAATAACACGCGAGCCTTCACCCCGGCGGCCCTAGCCAATAGGAAAAGACGCGCATACTCGGAATCTATATCGTTGGCGATAGAAAAATGATCGCAATCGGATCTTTGCACGGTAAAAACAATTTCGGCTTGGTGACCTTGCTTTACTAGATCAGTTAATGTTTGCAGATGTTTTTGTCCGCGTGTCGTTTGGGAATCTGGAAAAAGGGCTTTACCTTTTTTGTTGGAAATATCACCTTCCGCCATCGTCACATTTTTTACTTCAACAAATTTTTTAAGCCCGGTCTTAGAATTGGTAAACAAAAAATCCAATCGCGTTTCAGCGCTTAATTTAAATTCGGGTTTGACCACATCAAATTCAACCCAATCCTGAATGATCCCGGTCTGATAGGCCTCTAATACTAATTTGTTCGGAAGCGAAGTATTAACGCCCACCCAATGACCACTCGGCGCTTGTACGGCCTGCAAAGTGAATTTTAGTTTTCTGGCGGGATCATCGTTTTTTGACAATAGACAAGGACTATCGGGGTACACACAAGATTTCATACTTCCGGTATTGGCCACATGAGCAACCACAAGTTCGCTTCCTTGATTTGCTGATTCCACATCTAAACGAACATCAGCAAAAAATCGCTTGTATCGCTTCAGAAATACGCCTCGAATTAATGGTTTTTCAAATTGCATTGGGCCAATATACTCGGTTTTTTCAGTGAAGAAATAGAAAAGATTACCATCGGCTAGGATCCGTATATTACGGGCCTACCAGGGTCTATGTTGCGCCCCGCGAAATAGAGTAAAAAAGCCAAATAGACAAATGAAATTTAGAGTCATAGAACATACAATCTACATAACCTTGGAATGACCATGAATGAGCACGTTAAAAAACCTGATTGGCTGAAAGTCCGCGCACCTAGCGGAGAAAATTATTCACGCATCAAAAATATGTTAGGCGATCTTAAATTGGCAACCGTCTGCCAAGAAGCTAAGTGTCCTAATATGGGCGAGTGCTGGAGCGGTGGCACCGCAACGTTTATGTTAATGGGCGAAGTCTGTACCCGCGGTTGCAAATTCTGTCATGTAAAAACCGGAAACCCTAAAGGTGTCTTAGATGCCGCCGAACCGGAAAAGGTAGCCTATTCCATTGCACAGATGGATTTAGAGTATGTGGTCATTACCAGCGTTGATCGCGATGACCTTCCCGATCAAGGTGCCGGACACTTTTCCCGAACTATTCGAACCATTAAAAAATTAGATTCCGAAGTCATCGTAGAAATTTTGACCCCGGATTTTCGCGGCGATGAAACTTGTATTGAAACATTAGTAGAGGCAAAACCTGATGTTTTTGCGCACAATGTGGAAACGGTTCGAAGATTACAGAAGTCAGTGCGCGATCCGCGCGCAAATTATGATCAATCTTTAAAAGTCTTAGCGTTTGTCAAAAAAATCGATCCTACCCGTTTCACCAAAACTTCAATCATGTTAGGTTTAGGTGAACAAGACGAAGAAATTCTGCAAACATTAAAAGACTTACGAGCGATCGATTGTGATGTGGTCACCTTTGGTCAATATTTGCAGCCCACACCACGACATTTAAAAGTAGAAAACTATATCACTCCGGAAAAATTTAAAGAATGGCAAGAGATCGCTGAAGGAATGGGATTTCTTTATGTAGCTTCTGGTCCATTGGTGCGCAGTTCTTATCGCGCCGGCGAGTTTTTCCTGAAGGGTATGATAAAAAAAGGCCTCGCGCCGAGCGGAGTGAGGCAGGAAGCGCAGCTGGACTTAGCTGAGCGCCCATTGCAGCATAAAGACAAAACAGAACAGCAACAAGAACAACAAGGAGTATCGCATGGCGGTTGATGTAAAATTACCAGAATTAGGTGAAGGAGTCACTGAAGGTGAATTAGTAAAATGGTTGGTAAAACCAGGTGACACTGTTAAACCCGATCAACCCATTGCTGAAGTTATGACTGACAAAGCCACGGTTGAAGTTCCCACTCCTGTTGCTGGCGTAGTTAAAGATTTAAAATTTAAAGTCGGCGAAATGATTGCCGTTGAAAAAGTATTATTAACTTTGGACGGTACTTCGGCAGGAGCCTCGGCACCCGCAGTAAATACGGCGGCGGCAACACCGGCTTCAAGACCCGCACAACCAGCAGCAAGACCGGGTTCGGCAACAGCGCAAGCATCGCCCGCAAGCAACTTGCATATGGCAGCGACGGCCAACAGTCCAACAATTTATCCTCCGGTAGCAGATTCTAAAGTCTTAGCCACTCCTTCAACTCGTCGATTGGCGCGGGAGATGGGTGTCGACATTAATCAAGTTCCAGGTTCTGGTTTAGCTGGGCGGGTCACTCGTGAAGATGTGGTGACAAATAATGGTGGTGGCGGCGCTACCACAGGCGCAGGAATGGATACGTACTCGGCCAAAGCGCCTTTTAAAATGCCAATGCCGGCGTACAATGGACCTGGTGGCGTCATGGAAGAAAGAGTGCCGTTGATTGGTATCCGCAGAAAAATTGCCGAAAATTTGCAAATGGCCAAACACATTATTCCCCATTTTACTTTGATGGATGAAGCCGAAGTGACTGAATTAGTTCAAATGCGCGAAAGCCTAAAAGAGTTCGCGGAAAAATCCGGTGTAAAAATCACTTATTTACCGTTCGTAATGAAAGCCTTGATTTCTACGATCCGAAATTTTCCTATGTTTAATGCTAGTATCGATGATAATGCGAAGGAAATTGTTTACAAAAAATACTTCAATTTAGGTTTCGCTGCTGACACACCAAATGGTTTAGTAGTTCCAGTCATTAAAAATGCGGATCAAAAATCAATATTGGAAATCAGTCACGAAATCATAGAACTTTCTAAAAAAGCGCGTGATGGAAAATTAAAATCAGAAGATATGAAGGGCGCAACTATCACTGTAACCAATATTGGATCAATCGGTGGAACTTATGCGACTCCTATTATTAATCATCCGGAAGTTGCCATTTTAGGTATGTACAAAATCACCGACAAATTATTTTTGAAACCAGACGGTTCAGTGGGTTCCGCAAAACAAATGAACTTTACGATAACAGCTGATCACCGATTAATCGATGGCGCAGTTGCCGCGAACTTCCTAAAGGCTTTCATTCAAAAAATTCAAAAGCCCGGTCACTTAATGATGGACCTACGCTAAGAGAAGGAAATATTTATGGCTCAAACTTTTGATACCGTTGTTATTGGCGCAGGCCCGGGTGGTTATGTTGCAGCGATTCGATCAGCTCAGTTGGGAAGAAAAACCGCTATCATTGAACGCGAGTTCTTAGGTGGGGTTTGTTTGAACGTGGGCTGTATTCCGTCGAAAGCGATGATTTCTGCTACCCATTTTCTTCATAAGGCTCAACATCAAGCTGCTGAAATGGGAATCCAAATCAAAGGCGATATTAAAGTGGACATGCCCCAGTTGTTGAAATGGAAAACTTCCGTTTGTGACAAAATGTCGGGTGGAGTAAAAATGCTGCTTGGTGGAAACCAAGTAACTATTTTGATGGGCGAAGCTGAATTTAAAAATTCGAAGGAATTGACTCTAAAATCTAAAACCGGAACTGATACGATTACAGCCAAAAATTTTATCGTGGCCACAGGTTCGCGTCCGATAGAAATCCCCGGTTTTAAGTTTGATGAAAAAGAAATTATGTCTTCCACCGGTGCGTTGGCCCTGGATGCTATCCCGAAAAAATTGGTGGTTATCGGTGGCGGATACATCGGATTAGAAATCACGGGATACATGGCTAAATTAGGAACCGAAGTGATCGTGGTTGAAGCCGGCCCGGCACTGTTAAACGGGGTCGTTGATCCTGAATGCGCGCAAGTAGTGTCCAGAAAACTAATCAAAGCTGGTGTAAAAGTTTTATTAAATGCCAAGGCCAAAGGTCAGAAAAAAGTCGGCGATAGTAAAAACGGCAACAGTTATGAAGTCACTATCGATAATAACGGAAAAGAAGAAGTTTTAAAATGCGACAAAATTCTGGTGACCGTTGGACGCAAACCGAATGGCGATCAAACTAATTTAACTGCAGCTGGAATTCAGGTTGATGAGCGCGGTTTTGTTAAAGTGGATGCACAACGACGAACAAATGTTGCTCACATTTTTGCTATCGGTGATGTTGCTGGCCAACCTATGTTAGCACACAAAGCTTCGCATGAAGGTGTAATGGTTGCAGAAATTATTTCCGGTGCAAACCGCGTTTACGATGCGAAGACAGTTCCTGCCGTGGTTTTCACTGATCCAGAAATTGCTTCTGCCGGAATGACCGAAGCCGAAGCCAAAGCCAAAGGCTTTACTGATCTTAAAGTTGGTAAGTTTCCTTTTGCGGCTAACGGCAAAGCCGTTTCATTAATGGAAACGGATGGTTTTGTGAAGATGATCGCTGATGGAAAAACAAATATTCTTTTAGGTGTTCACATTGTTGGACCAGAAGCTTCCAATTTAATTAGCGAAGCCGTATTAGCCATAGAAATGGGCGCTAGAATTGAAGATTTGGCATTAAGTATTCACCCCCATCCTACATTGGGTGAAACGATGATGGAGGCTGCGGAAGCCACTTTAGGCCATGCGATTCACATTATCCAGAAGCCGTTGAATCGTGGAAAAGAAGCCACCCATTAGTAAGCCCTCTTTCGGAGCGAAAATGAACCCGGAATCAGTCACAATTGAAAATAAAAATCTTCAAATGGCGGTGGTAACTCCGCCCGAGTTTGAAGATTGGGGACTGATTGAATATGAACAAGCCTTGGCCCGACAATTGGAAACCTTAGAAGAAGTCAGTCTTCGAAGCCGAAACGATCCCGGCTATTTTGGTAAAATTATTTTCTGTACTCACCCGCCGGTAGTTACTAAAGGTCGTGTCACACAAGAAGATGATATATTTTCATGGCAAGGCAAAATAGTAGAAATTCAGCGTGGCGGTCGTGCCACCTATCATGGTCCCAGCCAAGTTGTGGTTTACCCTATTGTTAATATCAGTAAAGCGCGCAAATCTCGCACCGTAAATGAGATTCACGGATTTTTGCGCGATTTCGAAAAAGCGATTATTGATACACTTTCCGATTTTGGAATCGAAGCCGAAGGAAAATCTTTACATAAAAAAATGAATGCTGAATTTGGCACAGAAGAAACTGGAGTGTGGGTAGGACCGCAGAAAGTAGCTTCTTTGGGATTGGGAATTAAAAAGTGGATTACCTATCACGGTGCTGCAGTAAATCTAGATTTCGACGCAAATGCATTTACCGGAATTAACCCCTGTGGATTTCGCACTTCAACAATGATTAGTATCGAGCAGGTTTTAGGAAAGTCATTGGATCGAAAATTGTTTTGCGACCAATTACAAAAAAATCTTTCTTATTATCTTTAACCTGTATTAGTATTTACTAATGCAAAATAGTTATGCCAGTCACCCCAAACTTTATTTAGCAGAAATTAAAAATCAGAATCTGTGGATTCAATTTGATCACGAAAAGGATACGAATCCCTTTTCTCGACGACTAACTGTTGCTATAACTGGCCTATGTGAACAAGTAGAAAAAGATGATCAAATCAAAGCCGTCGTATTTACCGGTGGTATGGGTCGATCTTTTTGTGCCGGCGGAGATTTTAACGACGTCCAAAAACTAAAAGAACGTGAAGAAACTAAATTATACCTTTTAGAAATAATCGACCTGTACCAGGCAATCTTACAAGTAACTAAACCTACCATTTCCTTAATTGATAACTATGCCATCGGGCAAGGCCTACAAGTTGCCTTGATGACTGATTTGCGTATCGCAACTAATCGGGCGCAGATTTCAATGCCCGAACTTAAAAATGGAGTGGCCTGCCCGTTAGGCGCTACTATTTTAGAAACTTACTTTGGTCACGGACAAATGTTAGAAGATGTTGTTGGTTGTTCTATGACGAACGCCGAACAATCTTTGAATAAAAAATACTTTAATGAATTGTGTGCTCCTGAAGATCTTTTTAACCGCGGCGATTTTTGGATGAAGAAGTTAAATGATTATCCTTCCATTCCATTTCGTATAACTAAGGACATTTATAACAAGAAACTTTTAAATGCGTTGGAACAGGTACGCGAACCAGCCGCAGAGGCGCACGTACAAACCATGCTGGCTAAGTCCGGACAAGCTCACTTTAAAAAAATATTAAGTAAAGGTTAAAATGCAGGAGCGATTATTTAAAATTATTAAAGATCTTTGCCGAACTTCCCAGGACATTACGCCTGACCAAAACCTAAAAACAGATCTAAAGTTTGATTCTGTTCTATTAGTTCAACTGGCGGTAAAAATTCACCAAGAGTTCGCGGTGGATTTGGGTGAATTGGCCGATCAAGGTAAAGAATTTAATACTGTAAAAGATCTTCTAATATGCCTGAAAAATTAATTTATATCCTTGAGTCTAATGAAACCCTGGAAGGATTTAGAACCGAAGTCTCCGAAATGGTTT
>JAYVAZ010000107.1:0-11253 GCA_043750675.1 Pseudobdellovibrionaceae bacterium
TCTTATTCAATTCAGAACGGAAGAGTTTTAATAAAAACCTCTCCCGCTGATAGATGAAATATAGTTCGGGACTAATCCAAACCGCGGCTCCTAAATCGTCTTTATCTTGATCCCTTAACAGAATCCAATCACCAAACTTTAACTCGGCTTCATTTTTGATCTGCTGGCAAAATCTTGAGCCGGTTAAAAACCCGATCTCTTCCACAGGCACTGCAATTAAAGATGCAGAAAATTCTGAAAATAAAATCGGTACCGACCAATCGGATAAACCGTTGGTCTTCGAAACCACACCGTGCAGTTCTTTGACTCTCGAAGGAATGCATGAATTCAATTCGGCTTCACAACTTTTCTTGAAAATCGACTTTTTTAAACATTGTTTAACCAGAGCTTCAGAAAGATTTTGCTGGGCAACCAGGTTTGTCAATAGCAATTCTAGTTTATCGCATTCCATTTCTTTCAGTGTGATTAAACCACTTTTTTCACTGAGAACCTGTGATTGCGTTTGTAGACTGAATAAAAGTAAAAAAAGAACTAATGATTTCATTTCATTTTTTTGCTGATAAATTCATGAATGTGATTTACGACCTGCTCAAAATTCAGACTGGTTGTATCGACGACCAGTGCATTTTCTGGAATCTGCAACGGAGCCGTTTTACGATTAAGATCCTGTTGATCGCGAATCTGTTGCGCCTGTTTCGTCTCGGAAGCCGAAAGACCTAATTCCTTGGCCCTTCTTTGGGCGCGATCTTCTTGTCTGGCCGTTAAATAAATTTTAATTTTAGCATTCGGAAATACTACGGTGCCACAATCGCGGCCTTCAGCCACCAATCCATAGTTACCGTCAGCGCACTGACGTTGAACTTTTAACAATGAAGCGCGAACTAAAGGAAACTGGCTTACAAGACTTGCTGCAGATCCTACTTCTTCTTGTAAAATAAGATCAGTCACGTCGTTGTCGTTAAATACAACTTTAGTTTGGTCGTCACCCATTACGACATTCCATACATCACTGCTAGCTAAATGACTTAATTGCAATTCATCGGCTAGATCCGTATTTGTTTGCAGGGCCGCAAAGGCCAAACCTCGATAAAAAGCCCCTGTCGATACCCACTTCCAATGAAGTCTTTTGGCCAATTCCCGACTAACCGAAGTTTTGCCTGAAGCCGCAGGGCCATCAATTGTAATTACTCGACCCATATCTAATTCCTTATTCGTATTTTCAATTTCAATTTGCATAACTATATTTCTTTATGTGGCTGTGGACAGAACCATTTTTAAAATTTCAATCGCTTTTTTATTTTCTTCCATGGTTCCAACGCTCATTCTTAATTGAGTTTTAAGACCATAGTTGAGAACCGGCCTTAAAATCAGACCGTTTCGTAAAAGCATTTCGTTTAATTTAATGATATCTCTTTGAGTGTCAAATAGAACAAAGTTTCCCTGAGATTTAATATAATTAAGCCCCAGTTTTTTAAGCTCGGCATAAAAATAATCCAGCCCTTCCCAAACCATTTCCTTTGACTTTCTAACGTAGTCCACATCCCGCAAAGCCGCAACTGCAGCCACTTGCGCCAAATCATTAATGTTAAATGGATTTCGCACTCGATTGTAAAGATCGATAACCGAAGGATGTGCTATCAAAACACCAACACGAATTCCAGCCAATCCATAAGCCTTTGACAAGGTTCTGATGACCGCTACCTGCGGATTTGCGGTGACCCATTCAATTGCGGAATGATATTCGGGATCGCGAATAAACTCGAAATAGGCCTCATCAAAAATGAAAAGCAAGTTAGGATTGCCAGAATATTCATCAACTAACTTCTTCAGTTCTCGGCTGGAAGTCAAAACCCCGGTGGGATTGTTGGGATTGGGAATAAAAACCAAACGGATGTTTAAAGCATCAGATTGCTTCAAATAGCCGCGAAGATCTTGAAGATCCAGCTGAAACTCAGAATTTACTTTTGCATAAAAAACTTGCACTCGAGCCGCCTGGGCGCAGACTGGATAAGCAACAAAACAATACTGCATCGTTAAAATGGCTTCTTTAGGTTCGCAAAAGATACGAATTAATAAATCAATAATTTCATTCGAACCATTGCCAATCGAAACGTAACCTTTAGGAACCTTCCAATCTTCGGCTAAAACCTGAATCAGTTCATAAAAGCTAGGGTCGGGATAACGATGAAGTTGTGAAAGATGATTTCGTATCGCATCAATTGCCTTTGGGCTAGGTCCCAAGGAGTTTTCATTGCTGGCCAATTTGATGACATCCTGAATTCCATACTCTCTTTGCGTTTCCGCAATCGGTTTACCTGGTTTGTAAGGAACTAAGTTTAATATTTCATTTGATACTTTCATTTACGGGCTACTTTCTGATAGGATTCTAAGGATGTCAATTCGAATAGGTTTCGCGCTTGGTCCTTCATTTTCTGAAATTGTCGCTACCGATGATAAACTTCAACTTTTAAGTGAAGCTCGATTTTATCATTCATTCGATCCTCCGAATTTAGCTTTAAAAAAAGTCATCCAACAATTAACGGATGATAAAATTCTTACCGAAAAAAATCCGATTAAATCCATCGTTATCGCCAACAGTTTGTTAGATAAAATAATGGATACCAAACTAGGCGGTTCGGTCGCGCAAGTGGTGACCAGCGGATTCGAGCATTGGGCCCTGATAAGACAACCCAGCAAACAAAAGCAGTATGACTTGGCTCCTACTCGAGCCGAGGCACTGGCGTCTAAAGAACTGATTTTCGGTTTAACGGAAAGAATCACTCAAGATGGGAAAGTTCTCCAAAGTATAAAAAATGAAGAACTAGAAATGATCGACTCCAAACTAAAACTGATGGGAATCAATAAAGTTTGTATCAATCTTATTTTTGCCAACAAAAATCCTTCGCATCAGATTTTGGCTTCCGATTTTTTTAAAAAGCAGGGTTATGAAGTTTTTTCCATCAATCGTAATAAAGATTCCAATGATGAAGTTCCCGCCTGGAGAATCAATTTATTAAACGCCTGTTTATTCGGCTCGTTTATGGAAATTCACGAAAGTTTTTTAGCCTTAGGGATTGATAAAGAAGTTATTTTTTATACTGACCAACACGGACAACCACAGAAGTTGGATTCTAATTTGATTAGTTCGTTTCATTACTCTTGGCTTACACATTTTTCTGACCTTAGCCGATTTTCAACAGGCAAAGGTAAATCTAAACAAAATATCGACGCTGACATTTTGTATTTAGGATTAGAAAAGTGGTCTCTAATTAGCAGTTCTAAGAAATCGCATTATCAAAAAACGGCTTGGGGCCCAATCGAAATGAATTTACCGGAGAATAAAAAAATCTCTATCCAACCGACGATGGAATTAGGTGCGGGATTACACTCCCCTTTCGCCATAACTTCGATAGAGAAGGGTTTTGAACCTGGGCCAATGTCTTTTGGCAGATCAGCGGTTCCTTTGGTTTCGGATATTATGTTATCCCTATTTCCTAGCGCACAGTTGGCAAGATACCGCAATCAAAGTGGTTTGAATAAATTTAAAGATTACCTAATCACACAAACCAAAGCCCACCCTGAATTAAATCACTTGAATGAGGCCCAGCTTCAGCAAGAAATGATGCAGATGATTTTAAATTTAATTACACAAGAAGCTGAATTATTTTCCACTAAAAAGATTTTGATTACGGGATTTTGGGCGCAAACTTTAGGACCGTTATTGACGGAACTCACGGATCAATTTATTTACGAAAAAAGCAGCAATGATTGTGTCGAAGCCTTAATGTGCACCAAAGTAACTATATGATATTAACTATGACGGTACGTTTATGAAGAACGCTTTATTTTCCATTGAATCTGTCAGCCGTTGGTTAAAGTTCTTTATTGAAGATTATGAAAGTGCCGCCCTAGTAACTAAAGAAGGCGAAGTTTTAGAGTTAAAATTTGAAACACTTTCGGACATAGGAACTTTAGGCGTTTGCGCCCAGACCGCCCATAAGTATTTTAATTTGAAGATGGGTGATTACGTTTTACTAAATGACCCTTATAGTGGCGGAAGTACGTTATCCTATATGTCTTTGGTGACGCCTTTGTTTTTTGATGACGCCAGCCAAACCGAAATATTGCTGGTGGTACGAACGGGTTTTAGACCCCGATTTATTATTTCCGAAAAATTGGATGAGGAGGGGCTACGAATACCACCGACTCCGATTATTCAAAAAAATGTTATTAATGAAATGATTTTCGATGCGATCGCCAGTCACCCATTATGTCCGCAAGGATTCAAAGAGAAGATCGTTGGATTATATAATGAAATGAAAACCAAGGTAGAAATTTTCAATCGCGGCTGTCGACGTTTGCAAAGCCAAGGATTCGAAGTTCTTTCTAAAAATCAGATCAAAAATATTTTAAAATTAAGTCGCGATGAAACGCTAGCTATTATTCAAGAACTTCCCTACGTTGAAAGCCGAATCGAACAAAGTTTTGATTCTGGTGAAATCATTCGCCTTCATACCGAAATCTCTTCCTCATCGGTGACCTTTGATTTTTCCGGCACCTCTACCTCGAAATCAGTTTGTTTAACCGATGCGGCAACCTTTGGCGCCTGCTTCGGGGCCTTCCAGGCCTTCCTTAAACATTCGTTAAATTATAATAGCGGATCGTTTTCAATTCTAAATGTAGTGACGCCGTTAGGGAGTTTGCTGAATGCAAAATATCCATCCCCGGTTTTTAAGGGCCTCACCGAAGGGACCTCCATCGTTGCCAACACAGTATTGAAATCCTTGGCACAAATTTATTCCAAAACCAAATACAGTCAAAGTGCCTCGGCACCGACCGTAGTCAGTTTAGATTTTTCCGAAGGAAAATTCTTCTATGATAGTCTGGCGGGCGGAGTTGGCGCTACAGATGCCATCGAAGGAACAGACGCATTCCATTTGTGGACCAGAAATAATTTGAAAAACTCGGTAGAACAAATTGAACAGGCCTTTCCTTTGTTAGTTAAACAATCAGGAATACGTCAGGGCAGCGGCGGCAAGGGCCAAAACCGTGGTGGCCATGGCTTGATAAAAGAATATGAATTATTAGCTGATGCGCAGTTTTATTGGGCGATGGAACACAAAAAAAATCACCCTTTAGGTTCTGAAGGTGCTCAGCATGGAGATCCACCAGAAATCATTATCACTCAGCCGGATGGAAAAAAAGAAAACCTAGCTGCAATTGAAGGTGTTCTAAAATTAAAAAGCGGCACAAAAATTTTAGTTTGTACCGCTGGTGGTGGTGGTTTTGGAAAACTACCTACTTAGGCTTTAGATTTCTTCTAATACCAACTTATGTTTATTTTCGGCGTCTTTTTGATGGTAAAGAACTTTAAATTGAGTAAACGGAAGACATAGAACTTCCTCTTCTTCCATCTGTGACCAACCACCCAGATCTTTTGTTTCCACTAAAGAAAAGTCTGCAATGTATGTGCAGTTCTTTTTAACTTTGATTACATATTGAATATCACCTTCGAATTGTTTCCCAATTGATGTACTAGTGTAGGAAGGCATCATTACGGTCTTACCTAATGCATAATCCACTTCGAATTTTTTGATGTCAGCTGGATCTTTGAACATATTCTGACCACGTTTTACATATCCTTTGTACGGCGTAATTTTATCCAACGCCATATTGATATGTTTTCCTAAAATCCTTAATAATTCTAATTTTGCCTTATCATTTGAGCGAAGTGCTTGGTTCAACATTCGGTAACCTTCACCGGTGTAGTAAAACAAAGAAAACAATTCTTTTTGATTTAAATAACATCGTTTTGGATTGTTCACCAAGCCTTTGATCTTCATTTGATCCGCGGCAGATAAGATACCGTCAATCGCGTTTTGCATATCGGCATCAGGTCTTTTTGGATCATAGAAAAAGTTTTTATCTAATAATCCTTGAGCTTTGACTTTGGCGATAAATGCTTCATAAGACAGCGCTAAATCTTCATCCGAACTTTGTTCGATATTTAGAGCATCAATATCTTTTTTATTTTTATACGCACACTGCGGACCTAGATCATAAGTCGCTTTTTTATTTACGGTTTCAAATATCTTTGCGTACTTCGCATCGTCTTCAATTTCGGCGTCCAATTTTGCACCAGCATGGGCAAATGAAGTGGCCAGTATCGAAACCGAAAATGCATGTAAAATTAGTTTTTTCATAAAATCCTCTTATCTTATGAGGAAAACTACTGCTGATCCTGTTCCCTATGTTTTGGCGATTTATCGGTCATGTATTAGATTTGGCCGTCTAAAATTTAGACAAGATGCCGTTTAAGGCCAACACCCTACAGGGCAAGAATCAGTCTTCCTGCAAGGTTTTTACAAAGGGCAAAGTCGTTTCACCAATCACTCTTTTAAGCAGTTCTAGGGCACCCCGGACTTTAAAGGTGATGCATCCGCTGCATCCAAAACCACAGCATCCTTTTGAAACGACTCCCTTAACAAGAATAATTCTTAAAGCGGTTTTCATGTCTGGTATGACATCCGAAGGAAAGTAACGGCTGATGGCCACCATTATTGCGACTTTTGCATCACTCATTGCCGACTTGTCTCCAGCCAACTGCCTTTCTTCGGCGGATCGGTAAATTTTTTCTGATTGAATTAAAACAGCTAATTGCTCTGCACTAAAGTTAATTTGTTTGGTCTCTAAAATAAGCCTCTCAAATATAAATCGATTTACCGAGTGGTACCTAAATTTTAGCTCTACAGATTCGCCCTCAAAGCGAAAAACTTTTAAATTTAACTTAGCAATGGCTTCTTCCATTCGGGTAGCCACTACAAAAGCATATTCGGGTAACTCGTAACTTTCTTGAAGATCTAAAGCTTTAGAGTAAAGGTCTATTGCGGTTTCAGCGTCGGTATTTAAAATTCTACTCAGTTCTTCAATCTGCAGAGACTTCCATGAATTGCGGGCTTTTATCCTAGCTTTTTCAGACCAAATGGCGCTTAACTTTCGAAATGGACGAACTTCATCTTCGGAAAGCTTTGTCATTTCTGCTTTTTCAAAAATTGACTCTGTTTTGACTACTGCTTTTTTAGTTATGTGCACGCCCGCGCAGTTCACTTGCGCGGATGCCGAAATCCCAAACATCAAAAAGGTGGCTACTAATAAAATTAAATTATTTTTTGCAACCGCCAATTTACAGCTATTTATATTTACAGAATCGCTCATGCTTGCTAGGGCAGCAAATATCATTCCAATTGATCCAACTTTTGGTTGGATCAATTATTCACCTTTTGAAAAGGCGCTATTTTTTAGGGATGATGTCCAAAAACCTGCTTTAAAGGATTCTGCCACCGGCTTTGATTAAGGCTTGGCGAATTTCTAAGATATGTTCAGGACTTGTGGTCTCTAAAACAAAATCAATTTTGGTTTCTCGTAAATACAAACCCTCTGTTAAGCGGTCATGATGAACCTGCAAAATGTTGGCTCTTTTTTCGGCGATGACTTTAGTTAATTTGCTCAGGTTACCAGGCATATCATCAACTACTACCGACAGCTCTACCAATCGGCCTTTTGAGATCTGTCCGCGCTCTATAACTTTGGAGATGATATTTAAATCAATATTTCCACCGCATAAAACAACACAGGTTTTTTTACCTAAATTTAGTTTTTTATGTAGCAAAGCCGCAACTCCCGCGGCACCAGAGCCCTCGGTCACGGTTTTCGATCTTTCAAGTAAGAATACAATGGCGTCAGCAATTTCATCATCAGTGACAGTAACTATTTGGTCGACGTATTTAGAAATAAAATGATCATACATTTTTTTGGATGGCTTTTTGATGGCTATTCCATCTGCAATTGTAGAAATTTTTTTAGCCGGTTCTTTTACGGGCAAATGATTGAACATTTGCATCATCCCCGGTGCTTGGATCGACTGCACCCCTATAATTTTACATTTTGGATTTATCGCCTTTACGGCGATCGAAATTCCACTGATCAGACCGCCGCCCCCAATAGGAACGATGATTGAGTTTAAATCAGGTAACTTTTCAAGGATCTCTAATCCAATGGTCCCTTGTCCTGCAATAACGAGAGGGTCTTCAAAAGGATGTACAAACGTGAAGCCTTTTTCTTTTTCAAGTTCTTTAGCTTTTTCAAAAGCCTCATCATAAAATTCGCCGTGTAAAATAACCTCAGCCCCATACCCTTTGGTCGCCGAAATCTTTATTAGCGGGGCATGAACTGGCATTACTATTGTCGATTTAACTTTGTATTTGGTGGCAGAAAAAGCCACGCCTTGCGCATGATTTCCCGCAGAACTAGCCACAACCCCAGCTTTTTTTTCTGCATCGGTAAGGCTGGCCATTTTATTTAAAGCACCACGCAGCTTAAAACTCCCCGTGAACTGAGTATTTTCATACTTAAAGTACACTTCAGAGCCTAAAAGTTGGCTGGCGCTAAATGATTTATCTACTTCAGTCTCACGAATCGAACCAGAAATTACTTTTCGCGCTTTTTGAACATCTTCAATACTTACTTTCAATGTCATCACTCCAATAGGTACTTAATCCCCACAAAGGAAAGTATTCTTTCGAGTGTTTTATCGTACTCAAAAATTCACCCTCTGCAGAAATTCCTTCTAATTGACTTTCGTCGAAATAATAGAAAGGCGCAAGATGCTTTCCGCAATGGGCGCATTTATGGATCGATGCGCCTTCTGTTTCATTTACTGTCCCACAGACATGACAGCGACGAACATGAGATACCGTTATTGTTATCGCTTTCATAGTAGATACAGAATACCCCAACCCGACCTTAATTCCTAGATGTGAGAAAATAACAACTAATCGATATAGTTGGCTTTTTCTGTCTAATGACTTTTCGCATCATGGAATTACTGGGGGTATCCCGACACTTGCGAGGTTCTGTTAATGCGGGGATTTTTTTCCTGTCAAAGTGTTCGCCGCTCCAAATTTCTTGTCATGAGATGAAAACTTCGATTTGATTTCAATTGAGGACAGTCATTTTAAGAATAAAGAAAATTAAACTTATTATCAGAGGTATTTATGCAAAGTTCTTTTTATAAAAAAATAATTTACGCTGTTATTTTATCTTCATTTGCGACCAGCCCTTTACTGGCGGCCGGAAATTATTCATCCTATTGCTCTATTGCCGGTAAGATCACCGAACAATTCTGTGGTGACAAATCTCCGGGCAACCAATGGTCGTCTGTTGGCAATGACTGTTACCAATTAGAAAGAAAAGAACGCTGTGATGAAAAGTTAAAAGCGTCGGCTTCGGGCTGCAGCGAAATGTCTATCGTTTTCAAATTAGCCAAAATAAGTAAAGAAACGTTTGATTTGGGTATGATTCAAATGGCTAAGGAACGCGCCTGCAGCGGAATGTATGCTGCTGGGCAAACGATCCGTTATCAAAATGGCCGCATAGCCGGCGCGGGCGGTGGAATGGGTTGGTATTTTCCGAATGGCCAACCGGCTACAGATTTTAGTTTTAACGGTGCGATGACGAACATTTATTTTCCCGACGGAACGTTAGCAACCCATGATGGGGTTGGAATCGGTGGTCGTTGGTATTATCCACAAAAAAGTGACATTACAAATAACGCCGGAAGAAAAGGTGCCACTTATTATCGGCTTTATTCTGGAATGCCTTACAATCAGTCGCCATCATTTGTTACACCTAAAAACAAAATCGACCTAAATTTATTTCTGGATTACATCCTTTCATTGAATGGAATTCTGCCAAACTAATCGATGGAAACTACCTAATTTAGCGGACGGAAATTTACATACGAAATGGCAACGACAAAAAAGAGACCTCCATTTGATTTCATTTTAGACGAGCTGACCGAATTTGAGCCAAGAATCAAACCTATGTTTGGTTCTTTCGGTTTGTATATCGAAAATAAGATCGTTTTTATCCTGTGTCAGCGGGAAAGCCTTCCGTTGGATAGTGGGGTATGGTTGGCCACCACCGGCGAACATCACACCAGTCTTCAAACCGAGTTTCCTAATATGCGCTCGATATCGATTTTTGGCCCCGGTCAAACCGGCTGGCAAGTTCTTCCCGAAACCAGCGAAGACTTTGAAGAAAGTATTTTCCGCGCGATTGAACTGGTCAAACATGGCGACCCTCGCATCGGCAAAATTCCCAAATCAAAGATCAGAAAGCCGAAGGCCCGGGACGCCGATATCTTGGCAAAGGCAGGTGCTCGCGGGAAACGTAAGCCTGCGCTGTTAGCCAAATCTGGCACCGAGAAGCCGAAATCAAAGATGATTGACTCAAAAACGAAATCTATTTCGAAAACGAATTCGGCAAGGTCGAAATCTAACAAAAGATAAATCCAAAAAGTAGATGGACTTGTATCGTTCAATGGGGACGTGATTTTTTCCAAGTTAAAAAATACACAATAAAAAATGAGATCGAGCCTGGGGTAATTCAACGGAAGCAATGCGATTTTCAATTAAGGCTCTTTCTAGAGTGACTTGCAAACTTGCGCTTCAGCACCGACGCAAATCATATTATGTGCGACGCCACCCTAGAAAACTTCGGAAAAAAACACCAATGCTATTCTACTACAGGGAAAGTACAAGTATCGTACAATGAAGATTCACTATCGAACGATTCTGTAGCTGTTTTGGATACGGGATCAATGCGATACTGGGAATCGAAAATTGTGGTACAAACGAAGACCTGTTCTTCTTTCCAGAAACTTTCACAGCGTTCAGTGGCTAAAAAATCAACTGGTGCCGTTGCATTTTTCTGGCTGTACACTTCGATTTTAGAAGTAACAACCCCTTCAGCATTAGTCAGTTGGACGTAATCAAAGGAATACTGCACTCCATTCGGCATAATATTACCAGAACAACTAGCCAAAACTGCTGCAACAGAATTTTGTGAAAATAGAAAGGCGCTGACTAACAGAAAAATTATTTTATACATAACAGTGTCTCCTGAAGCCCTCTTTACGGGGCCAAAAAAGCCAGAGAACTCTACCTTGACTAAATTTTCTACCGGCAGGCTAATAGGTACCCCACGACTGTAGTTAAGTCCATCAAAATTCGAAGGTTGGTACCACAGTATTTTGTTAGGTAAATTCCAAATTTAGCTTTTTCTTAACAGCAGAAACATAATCTTTTAGACAAGAAGTGATTTTGTCTTTTCGCAAATCGGAACAAATGAATATTTGCCATTCAGTTAAGGAAATAAAAGTTTCATGAAGGCTTGCAATAAGTTTATTCCAGC
>JAYVAZ010000108.1:0-1650 GCA_043750675.1 Pseudobdellovibrionaceae bacterium
GCGAGGCGAGCGAGGGAAATATCGAGGATATCCACCTCGTTCCGCTTCACGAGGAAGAGAAGCAGATCGAGCGGACCGTGGAACGTGTCGAGCGCAACGGTAAAATCCGTTGATTAGATTCTTTACTTCTTGGTTTTGATCCCCTTTTTCGGTTTTTAAACTAATGAAAACTGGGATAAAACTGACCGAAAGGGAACCTTCGCCTAAAAGACGGCGAAACAGATTAGGGATTCGAAAAGCCACCGTCCATGCATCAGTTACGGTTCGATCAAAATAGGCAAAAAACAAGGTGTCTCGAACTAACCCCAAAACACGGCTGGAAAGAGTTCCCACGGACATTAATAAAGCATAAATAGTGACTTTTTGCGCGCTAAGCTGGAGAGAATTTACAGCTTGGGCCTTTGTTTGGGCGCCATTTTCAAGGGTTTCTAGCGAATTTTTTTGATCTGTCATTTATTCCCATAACTTTATTGCATATCGTCGGGTGCCATGTTAGTTCTCTACCCCTATAGTCTTTATATTGAACCTGGAGGTTCCATTTGGCAAATCATAAGTCATCAGAAAAAAGAGCTCGTCAAACTCCTAAGAAACAAGCTCGTAACACGCAAGTTAAAAGCAGCGTAAAAACTTTGGAAAAAGCTCTTTTAAAAGCAATTGATACAAAATCTAAAGACATCACTGAATCATTAAAAGCTTACACAAGCAAAATGATGGCAGCAGCAAGCAAAGGTGTTTTGAAAAAACAAACTGTTGCTCGTAAAATTTCTCGTTTGTCTTCTAGAGTTTCTCAAACTTTAAGTAAGTAATTTTCGAAAAGTTTAATGGCACCGAAAGGTGCTTGAAAGAAAAAAGCACCTAAACAGGTGCTTTTTTTCATGGTGAATCGTCGCTCCTGTGGAGAGCAATTGAAATCGCTCCGGTGGAGTGATTAAAAATTTATTCTTTGCTAGATCTCGCCGAAACGAATGAGCGGATTTCTCTTTTATGCTCAAAACTTAAATTTAAAAAAGAACATCCGTATGTATTTAATCGAGTTTCTCGATTTTCTTCGACATTTTTTATTTCAGCCTGCACTGAAATAAAACTTCCATCGGGAATTTGAAAATTCAATACAATTTTCCCTTCGACTTGATAGCCTGAATAACCAGTAAAGCTGAGTCCACCCTCACCAACTTCGACGCCCTGACATAACTTGTACCTGGGCCCACTTAGGACGCCAACACTTCTTTTAAATCCCCGGCGCGGAAATTTTCTTCGATATAAGGGCTCTTCACTTATTGCATTCACGACTTATTTATCGGCAGAATCTCATTTTAAGAAAGTCCAGGATTAGCTGGACCTCAAGGCCTATAGCAAATATTCCGACTTTAGGTAGGCGTGAGAGTCTATTTATTTCTACTTTTATTTGTATTGCCGCTTATTGTTTCTGCCGATCAAACGGCAATCTTAGTTCAGTCTGCTAATGCAAAACTACCTTCTACAAAAAAATGCAACTGTGCCGACGAAGAAAGAATTCCAAACGATAACTTTATGATTCAATTCCCCGTACAACCAAAAATGATCGCAGACACAGGAAAGTATGGAGGCCACTTATCTACGGCACCAGATTATCCGCCCGAGATAGGTTCCACGATAAGAAAAAATCAAGCG
>JAYVAZ010000109.1:0-6612 GCA_043750675.1 Pseudobdellovibrionaceae bacterium
TATTCATAACGACTTCATGAGGATAGGGAATTTCGTAAACTAATTTTAATTCGGAATAATTAAGATCAGCTTCATCAGGGTAGTCAGGGTTTCTGGGAACCGAAGTCATATGTTTTTTATCAAACTCTTTATAATAGTTTTTAAAATTTTCGTTGCCCATCATTAATCCGGTAAACCCATAATTATCAATCGATAAAATACCTCCAGGTTTTAATAGGCGTTTTACTTCTAGCAAAAAGGATATTTGATCCAACCACTGGTAGGCCATAGAAATATTAATTAGGTTCATTGATTCCGAGTTAAACGGGGTAAATTCAGCGGCACATCGATAGAAGGGAATTTCAGGCATAGTCGTGCGGGCTTCGATCAACATCGAAGCCGACAAGTCACAACCGACTAAATTTTGGGAAATACTTTTTAAAGCCAATGTCGAATGCCCCGTGCCGCAGGCGACGTCAAGAACTTGTGCAAAGGGGTTCCCTTTCCATTCTAATAACTTTTGGAAAGGAAGGTGATGATACTGCGGTCGAAACCCACCGTATCTTTTGGCATCGACCGCACTTACGAAAGGATTTTTAACTTCGCTCATAATCCTTATCCTAATTAATCAAGACTAAATTTCTTTCGACTTCAAGAAGAGGGGATTTTAACGGAACGATTTCGAATTTAAGTGGTTTGAACTTTTTCGCAGCCAAGGTCAGCTCTTCTTGAATTTTTTCACTTCGTCCTTTTAGTAAAAAATATTTTCCGTTTTTCTGGTAATAAGTGCGGCTCATATCTAAAAGGACATCTATTGGTTTAAAGGCGCGGGCAAAAACTAAGTCAACAGCGGAAAATTCTTTCGGAATTTCGCCTTTGATAACAATATTAGGCGCAAACAAACGACACTCATTTAGGAACTCTTGTTTCTTTGGGCTTTTTTCATAAAGGTGAAATTGAATTTGCGGAAATTGAATCGCATAGGCAACACCCGGCAGCCCGCCACCCGAACCAAAATCTGCAACGACTTTAAGGCCATTGGGCCAATGTTTTAGCGGCAATAGGCAATCGATCACATGATTGTCTATTAGTTCTTCAAAGGACATTTGACGGCTAATCAGATTGAGGTCTTCATTTTTAGTCCAAAGGAAATCAATATACTTTTTTAATTGCGGAAACCCGCTTTCATTAAAGCCCAGCCGCAAAATAAGGTCTTTTTGTTTTTCAAGATACATTTCCATAATTTAACCAAATAACGGGTCGTTGGCCACAAAATTATCCCGCTTAGGGCTATTGACAATTGTTTTTTGAGGGGCATCTTTAAGGCAGGATGTGCTATGTAAAACCCGCCTCAAGATATGCAAGAAACTTACAAGTTAGTTCCGCGCAAGGTTGTCACCCATACTTGGTTGTCCTACCGGCCCAATGAAGATGCATTTTTAGTGACCGGGTTTCTTACTTTTTTTATGGCATTGATTGGTTTTCTTTACTGGAATAATTATTATCATATGCACGAATGGATGACGGCCTCGCCGATCCAGATTTTTCAAAAAAATGAATGGTATCGGGCGTGGACGACTTTAGTAGCACATGCTGATGAAAAACATCTTCTTTCGAATTCGATGCTGTTTTTTGTATTAGGTGCTTTCCTAAGCAGTTACTTCGGCTACTTTACTTTTCCATTTATGGCATTTTTATTTGGGGGAATTACCAATTTGATTGTTCTCAAAGGAATGCCCATGGACTCTTCGCTGATAGGTGCTTCGGGTGTGGTATTTTGGCTTGGTGGTGTATGGCTGACTTTATATGCTTTTTTGGATGTTAAACGTTCTTATTATCAAAGATTTTTGCGCGCGATGGGTGTAGCCTTGGTTTTATTTTTCCCGGCAGAGGCCTTCGATCCGAACATCAGCTATCAAGCCCACTTTGTGGGCTTTCTTTTAGGGGTAGGTTATGGCGTAATCTATTACATTGTAAAAAGAAAAAAGTTTTTAAAGGCTGTCGGGTACAAAGTGGTTTACGACGAAGTAGATATTATTCCTTCGACGTGTCAAACGGCCACACATTTGGGTCCGCATAACCCATAAAATTTTCTTCCCGATCTGTAAACGGAGGGAAGGTGGCGTTAGTAGGTCCCAAAACATCAACCGTAGAACCTGAATAGGCTAAAAGATTGTTTGGACCGCATCCACTGACCGTATTTTCTAAACGCAAACCTTTTAATTTATAGGTGCTTTGATTTCCTTGATTGAAACCAGTCAATCCTTCGGGAATAAGATATTTATTTCCGCCCGCAGGTTCAACCAGTGCTTTAATTTTATTCATCATAACCGCGTAGGTTCCTTTTTTAGGATAGATGCCATGCGAACCTAAAGCCACAAATGGGATTGGGTGAGTTTCGAATTTGGTCACTGCCATTTTGGGGTTTATCTTTTCATTCCAGTACGCACGAGTACGACCACCGTCCCAACGTTGCAATTCCTGGCCATTGGCATTTAACTGGGCCATTGTTTGGCTGGCTAAATGGGCGCCGTAGTATATTTCGATGGGTTCGCGTGAACTTTTACGTAGTAATACGGTGAAACTTTCACGATCGTAAATATGTGCTGGTAAGGCTTTCTTGTTGGCGGTGCCGTTTTTAGGATCGTAAGAGTAAAAGAAATGATAATTGATCAAAATTTCGTTTCTTAAATTATTTTCGAAAATAGAATAATAAACCGTAGAGTGATTTTTTCCGTAACGCTGAACCAATCGAGTCTCCGAGGAATCGCCTTGCGATTTAAGAACAGATTCTGAATGCCCGTAATACGGAATTATATTAAGAAGGTCTTTAAATGGAAACTCAATATTGAGTGTTCCCGGTTTATTGCCGCCACCTCCGAACAGGCCACCAAACATACCGCCGACGGTTTCAGAAATAGTACGATTGGTTAAAATGAAGGTCTCTTGATTCAGATCTTGATCGGGTTCAACTTGATTCGTTAAGTATTCCAAGGATACGGGGAAATAAAGTTCCTGGTCGTGATAACTAACAATAGGGGCGTAGGTAGCTGCCAGTTGTTGTTTTTCATCGTCAGAGAGGGTGTTGTCTTTGGTAGCTACTGAAAAAACTTTTTGCGTCCAGAACATTTTATCGTTCTGTGATAATTTGAAAACGTAGGCACCCGTCCCGTCCACAGGAATCACTATTTTAGACTGACTTCTTACGGTTCCGCGTTTTTTGAAAACGGGTTTTCCCCAATCTTCATGTCCTTCACGGACTTCATGGATAGGCATTAGATTAACTTCGAAGTCATAACTGTCATCGTCTAAGTTAAGTACTTTGGAGAAATCGCCAATTTCAACGGTGATCTGTTTGTCCGTATTTTCCACCACAGTAAAAACGTGAGGGAAGTCACGACTTTCACGGCATACGTCGGAAGCGGGAAACCGTTCGGCTTCACCGATGATATTGCTGGGTTGATAATTGGCCGTCTGAACATGAGTGCAACCAACAAAACTAAACGCCGTTAAATACATGGCAACTTTTTTCATATCACTTCCTGTTTTTTGATTAAGTTCTATTCTCGGCGACTAGCTGTAAAGGTGCAATATTCTAGTGTTGTTCCAGACCTAGGGCATTGCCTTCGCAGTCTGTAAACCAAGTATGTTTTGGGCTGTCAGCCACTTGTTCGATATTATGGACTTTAATCCCTTTAGCTTCTAACCAACTCTTAACTTGTTCGATATTTTCAACCACGTAATACGGTAAAGGTCCTTTGCCTAAATTGGAAATGTCTTTGCCACAAGCATGAAAGTCCAGACGACCCATTTCCTTATGAGATAAGGATGCGAACTCATCCTTCGCATAGTAATTAACGTGGAAATCTAGTTTCTCTTGGTACCATTCGATCGTTCGATCTAAATTTTGGCTCCACAACATAACGTGCGATATTTTTTTTATCATTTTATTTTCCTTTTAACGGGTTAATTTTATTCATTTCAAATAATTGTGAGTTGATGCTGTAAAGAGATACATTTTTTAGTTTACGATCTTGATGTAACTTCAGTAGATCTCGGTGACAACGACTGATAATTCTTTTGGCCTCTTTGATTTGATCTTCATCCAAAAAAATCGCTTCATTTACAAAATAATCTTTAACGTTTTCTTTTTTGAAGTGGTCTTTTGCAATTTCGGAAATCTGGCCAAAATTGATATTTAAGACGCGGTCTTGACCGCGTTTGGCCAAATAAGCTTTGTCTTTGGCTTCTTCAATATAGCCCAAACGTTTTAGAAATCGGAAAGCATGTTCGGCCTGGTCTTCAGTGATTCCAAGTGTATCTGCAATCTGTTTAAAGTTCTTAATTTTATTTTCGTACAGGCGCAAAACAGGAAGAAAATACCAGGCAACCATAGTTTCGGTTTTGGGCGTTTCCAACGGCCTATTTTCATCAAAACAAATTCCGATATGCTCTTCCAAATTTTCTTTAGCCTGCTTTTTCAATTTTGGGTTTCGCCCGTGTTCGGCCACCACCGAGGTTATAAAAAATTCTGTCCATTTTTTGTCTAGATTTAGTTTTTTACAAATTTTTTCGGCAAGGGGGACGGAAATGCCTTTGACTCCGTTTAGGGCTTCGCTTAGTCGCGATGGGGAAACTTCCAGGTCTCGCGCGAAGGCGCGCAAAGAATAGTACGAATTCTTTGCTGTCCGGTACTGTAGTTCATTCTGAAGTAAAAGACGGTAACTCTTCTGCATAGAAAACAAATACCAAGGAATAACCGTCCTCGCAATCAAATATAGAACAAAGTGTTCTATATTGTTCTACGAACTAATTGATTAAGAATTTAGGCCTGGCTCCCTTTAGGAAGCTCGTTTCTTTAGTTTTCGTAAACGTATACGACGAGATTGGCATTTTTAAAAGGAAGTAAGCTTATAGTTTCAGCGATAAATGTTTTGGAAATGTCTCATTTTGAGAATTCTGACTTCTTATTCCTGCGCTTCTTCCGATAATAAACGAGGGAGAAAACTGGCATGAAATTTTTTTTTCATTCTATGGCAATTATATTGCAATTGATTTTGCCAGCCCTCTTTATTGTTTCGTTTCAGAATTGCAGTCTGGGAGGATTTCAAGTTTCTTCTTTTGAATCTTCTTCAACTTTGGTCATTCCGAACGCAACAACATGCACGGGGAACAGACCCTCCGAAGTCGAAAATGTTGACTGTCAGGCGCCCTACGCGGCCGAAAAAAAAGCCATACAAAAATACAATGTCGTGTGCGATGATAAGGGAGTATGGCAGAAAGAGCCTACTGGTCTAATAGATTATTTAGCTTGTCCACAATCTTGCAGCCTTGGCTCAAGGCCAACAGACACTGAAAACGTGAGCTGCCCAGCTCCCAATTCAAATCTTAACCAGGGAATTAAAAATTTCAATGTGACCTGTAATAGTGGCGGACAATGGGTGCGAATGCTCGCTTCCTCTAATTTTGAAAATTGCCCCAAAATCTGTGACTCCAATTTAAAGCCCTTGGATCACGAGGCTGCGCAATGCCCAAACTCTTCAGAGAAGTTAGCTGTGCAAAATTACTCGGTCACTTGTTCGGCCAACGGTATTTGGCTGAGATCGCCATCTGGATTCAACAGCGCACAATGTCCATCCGTGCCTTCGACACCAACTCCAGTGGTAAATCCTACCGTAACTCCAAATCCAGCCCCGGCACCTTCGGTGACGCCAAACCCTGACCCCTATGCTCCTTGTCCAACTTGTATGATCACATTAATTCCCGTACTCGATTTAAAATATCCAACAGCTACAGGCGAGCAACTTTTTGATATGTATCTTCCCGCGGACTACTTAAATAGAAAATATCCAATCATGATTTGGATTCATGGTGGAGGTTGGGGTGGTGGTGACAAATCTATGGATACAAATATAGCGAGGTCTATTGCGAGCAACGGATATATCGTAATGAATTTAAATTATACCCTGGTAAGTCTTAATGTCTTGGAGACGAAATTTCCGGCAGGGGTAAATGACATCAATGATTTTTATAAATATCTGAAAAACAACCTTGGAGTTTTAAATGCAGATTTGAGCACGCCGATCGGAGTATCGGGAAGTTCCGCGGGTGGCCACATGGCTCTTTTTCAAGCTGTGCGGAGTGACTCCCCGATTAATTTCAAATGTGTGATTGATGTTGCCGGCCCCTCCGATTTGACCTTGGGGGCCGATCATTGGGTGCTGATTTCACAAGTGGGGACTATAAATGTTTATTTAAATGCAAGTAACACCACCGAAGCTACCTATGCGCAAAAGTTAGAGGCCTCACCATATTCAAGAATTTCAGCTTTACGCAGTAAAAATATTCTACTTATGCATGCGTACAATGATAATGTCGTTCCTATTGAACAAGCAATGCGGGTCGAACGTGCTCTTAAAGCTCGTGGCGATACCAATGTACAAACCATTTATCTGAACCAAGGGGTCGCTCCTATATACGAGCTTGCACAAGCCTCCCACTATATCAGCATTGAACAAATTACCCAGCCTTTAAATTCTTACTTAATGGGGCGTAATTGTCGATAAGTCGCCAGGCCGTTTTTCATAATCGCCACACCACGTATTATTGTCATTATTTGAGAACCAATCCTTT
>JAYVAZ010000110.1:0-14103 GCA_043750675.1 Pseudobdellovibrionaceae bacterium
GCGTGAACCGGGGCGAGCAGTCCGGCGTCGAACAGCCGCGCAAACTCGCCGCGCTCATCGCTGACCCGGCGGCTGATCGCCAGGCACAGCCCGGCGATCTCGGTCTGCCCGGTCAGGTTCAGCAGGGTCATCGCGGCGGCAGGTTCAATCACGCGGGCAACTTGGCTTTCTGCTTTAGGGACAAGGTATTAGGGCGAAGGTGTGCCTTAGCCAGCCATAGCCACAGGTCAATCGCCGAGCGCAGGAGCGGCGGCGTTTCATGGCTTGCGCAGCACTCGTTCGGCATAGTCAGCGGCGAGCGCATCCCAGAACCCGGTCTCGTCCCAGGCCGAAACCTGCGGATCGGTGTTGATCCGGATCATCGGTTCGCTGAAGTCGGTCTGCGTTGCCAGGGCAAACGGGGTGGGGAGCGGCAATCGCGCCCCGATTTCGCGAGCGAAGCGGGCGGTAAATTTGCCCTGCGTGCCGACATAGCCGCTTGGTGCCCAGCGTTCTAAATCGGGCCGGGCGACAAAATCGGCATAGGCACGGGCGAGCTTGTCGATCGGAATGTTGTCGCGGACATAATCGGGCGTGCGAACCTCGGGAACCTCTCCGCGGGACCAACTGCGAACCAGATAGGTGCAGAACCGTTCCTGCTCGAGCATGCCGAATGGGTTGGCTATCACGAATTTGCTCACTTTCAGCCCGGCGCGCGCAGCTTCGCGTTCGATGGCCTGCCAGGTCAGCGCTTTGCTCAGGCCGTAGGGAGAAATCGCCCGATCAGGCTCGGTCTCGCCGCCTTCACCCGGCTCGCCGACCGAGCCGGTGTAAATCAGCCGCCCGGTTCCGGCGGCGAGCGCCCGGCGGCACGTCTCGGCGAATCCGGCGAGGTTGGCCGCGACCGCGCGCGGCACATCGAAGTCCGGGCTGCGGTAATCGCGGACGTCGGCGCCGTGGTAGCAGAGCACATCACAGCCCCGGTCCAGCAGCTCCGCAAAGCTGGCGGAGCCGTAGCTGATGTGCTCGGCCAGTTCCACCCCGTGCGCCTGCGCCATCGCGAGACGGCGCGTTTCAAGGTCCGGATATTCGGCGCGGCTGCGCTTTTAGATCAACGGCGGCAGCCAAAACTTGCATGGACTTGTCGTTAAAAAAACTAATATGGGTTTTATCTCCAGGATACCACCAGCGTTTAAAAAACCCTTCTTCAAAGGTCAAAGGTTCGGTGCGGATAACTACCCGTCCTCCGGGCCGCAGCTGCTTTTTCAATACCTGCATAACCGCCCTTGGATCGGAAAGGTGCTCGATCACTTCGATTAGGAGGATTAAGTCATAAGTTTTATTTAAATAATCGTTGTCGGCAAAAAAATAGTAATCGTAATACAAAACCGAATAGCCCAGCTCCTGTAATTCCTTGGAAAGAACAGGATCACGACCACAACCGAAATCAAGAATGCTCATGTCTTTTCGGTCTACCGATGTGGTACGCAAGACCGATAGCCCTAATAATTCTATGTTTTGGAGATTGGACCGCACATAATTCATGTAATCGGACGATTGGATGTCGTTGTGATGCCGCAGATATCGTTGTTTTTCTAAGTCGGGTGCAATTCGGTGTTCAATATTTAAACTAACAAACTGGCACTGTGGGCAGGCCAAGTACGATCTACCTTTGTTACCGATGGTCCATGTAAAAAGGCCAGAAGAGTGGCAAAGTAAACACTGAACTGACAAGTGATGAGACAACTGTTCTGACAACTATTCCAATCCTAACATCTTATTCAATCTGCCGTCGTCTTCCAAAGACTTTAAATCAGTATATCCACCGATGACCTTGTTATCGATCAAAATCACGGGCATTGTTCTCCACCCTGTTTTTTCCTTCACTTCGTCAATTTTACTGAAATCACTTCCTAAATGAATTTCTTCATAAACGATGTCGCGATTTTTTAAAAATTTCTTAGCCATTACACAATAGGCACAATCATCTTTAGTGTAGATAAGAACTGTATTTTGTTTTGTTTCACTCATAGCCTACCTCTTAATTTTTCCAGAAAGGCTGATTAACTGAATGTAACCGCCGATAAAATTTCCTACATTTTTAAAACCCATTTTTCTTAGTGCCAAAGCCGCGACGCTGGACCTGACGCCCTTGTTAGAAATAGTCACAATACGATCATTGGGACCAATACCTAAAGTTTTAATCCGTTCTTTTAATGAACCATCAAATTCATTTTTCCCAGTAATAAATTGAGTCCATGGAATATTGACCGCCTCTATTACCGGAAGATGGGTGCTCCATTGGCTGGATTTTACTTTACCTAAATATTCAGCTTCGGTTCGGACATCAATCAAAATCGCCTTCTGGCGCAAGGTCACTATATTTAAAACTTCTTTGTATTCTGCCATCATTGCTTCATCAATAACGGGTTCCCAAACTGGAAGGGGCGCCGGTACTGTCCCAGAAAAAGTAGCTTGTTTAAAAATAAACTGGTCAACATGCGCAATCAAAATATTTTTCAAACCCATGTACTGAAGTATCCAAGCCAATCTAAATTCATCGCCTTCGCCCTGTTGTCCTTTGCCGACAATAACCAATTTAGATGTTGGTCCAATTCCCATTCGGGCCAATCGCCGAGCATGAAAATAAAGATCCGTTTCCAATAAACCTTTAAACGGTTCTTCTTTTTGCGAAAAGTCCTCGTATCGAATGGAAAGAGCCTGCGGATAATGACTAATTTCAAAATCAAAAGTGCTGCGGGCATCAATAAAAATATACTGGTCGGGATTAGCTTCTATAAAAGCCATCTCTTCCGCTTGAGTTTTCGAAACTCCTTCTAATGCCTTAGTCGAAGCTTGCGGAGCTGTATCTTCTTTAATTTTTGTAGGTTTCTGCACACAACCAGCAACCAACAGACTCATTAAAAAAAGGAATAGGATTCTTTCCATCATTACTTATTAATTTTCATGGTTGGAAATAAAATAATATCTCGGATACTTGCGCGATCAGTAAGAAGCATTATGATACGCTCTAATCCAATACCAACGCCACCCGTTGGGGGCATTCCGGTATCAATAGCGTGCATAAAGTCTTCATCCATCGGTTGCGCTTCTTCATCGACTAAACGTTTGGCTTCTTGTTCTTTTAGCCGCGCCAGTTGTTCTTCTGGATCATTCAACTCCGAATAAGAGTTTCCAATTTCCATGCAGGCCGCAAACGGTTCAAAACGTTCTACCAGTTTATTATTTTCACGATGAATTTTGGTCAACGGAGAAATCTCTACCGGGTGATCCATTACAAAAGTTGGATGCCACAAATGCTCTTCCACTGTTTGTTCAAAAAGTTCCATCAACATTTCGCCGCGAGAACTTTCCGGTTTGCCGGCTTTGTTTAACTCGGCATCAGAACCTAACTTGCGAATCAAATTGAAAAGATCCATTTCTGGAATGGTGTCAGGATCGACTTTGGCATATTCACGGATTCCATCCATAACCGAAAGCCTGCGCCAAGGTGGCGTGAAATCAATTTCTTTGCCTTGGAAATTAAACTTCATGGTCCCGCGAGTGATTTTTACCAAATGACAAATCAATTCTTCAAACTGTTTCATTTGATATCGATAGTCAGTGTAAGCTTCGTAATATTCCAGCATCGTAAATTCAGGATTATGAGTGCGATCAATTCCTTCGTTACGAAAGTTTTTTCCGATTTCATAAACTTTTTCAAATCCACCGACGATCAATCGTTTTAAATAGAGTTCCGGTGAAATTTTCATAAACAGTTTCATATCCAAGGCGCGATGATGGGTCGAAAATGGATAGGCCGCCGCACCACCATAGATGGGCTGTAATACCGGAGTTTCGACTTCTAAAAATCCACGATCATCTAGAAAGCGACGAACTTCCCTTATAATTTTTGAACGCATTTCAAATACTTTGCGAGATTCTTCATCAGAAATAAGGTCTAAATGACGATGGCGATATTTAATTTCAACATCTTGAATCCCGTGAAACTTTTCAGGTAATGGTTCCAATGTTTTCGTTAAAATTTGAAAAGACTTGCAATGCAAAGACAATTCGCCCTTTTGAGTTCGAAAAATATATCCCTCGACGCCAACGATATCTCCCAGATCAACCAGCTCAAAAGATTTTTTATCTTTTTCAACTAATTCTTCCGGTTTAACATAAACCTGCATTGATCCGGTCTGATCCCGAAAATTAAAAAAGCTGGCTTTGCCCATTGAACGCAAGGTCATCAATCGGCCGGCCGCTTTGTAATGCGTGTCAGGGCGCTTGTCGCCTGACTGCAAAAGTGGTCCATATTCATCATGCAAGTTTTTTGCAGTCGTATTTTTTTCAAACGAATAGGGATACGGATTAATTCCGGCTTCACGTAATAATCCCAATTTTTTTCTTTTTTCAGCTCTTAACGGATTGTCTTTATGATCTGTCATCTATTTCCCTTGCCCTGCAAAGATGTCCTGCACTTGATTCAACAACTGGATGCTTTCCGCTTTTGGTCTTTGGAAAGCATTACGGCCCATAATACTTCCAAATGCTCCGCCTTGGGCCAGTTCTTTGACTTCATTCAACAGTTCTGGCGTAGTTTTGGCTTCGCCGCCACTAAAAATCACAATTCGTTTTCCAGCAAAACAACTTTGCACTACGTTTTTAGTTCTTTGAGCCAAACTGTTTACCGTTACCGCATTCGATTCATAAGCCTTCTTTGCAGCGTCTTGTTCCAAAAAGGCGGTTGGTGGTTTTACTTTAATAATATGAGCCCCTAACTGCGCGGCTATGTGGGCCGCGTACGCCACAACATCTATGGCCGTTTCGCCGTCTTTAGAAAGTTGCTCACCACGAGGATACGACCAAATGATGACAGCCAGTCCGGCTGCCTTTGCCTGTCGGGCCGCATGCTGAATTTCTTCATACATTTGTTTTCGTTCGGGAGATCCCGGATAAATCGTGAATCCAATTCCTGAACAACCCAGACGGAGGGCATCATCCACGTTAGAAGTTAAAGCCGATATTGGTGATTTATTTGAAAATAAACTTTCTGAATTATTAATTTTTAAAATCAAAGGAATTTCGCCAGCAAATTCTCGGGCGCAGACTTCCATCGCACCCAATGGCGCTGCATAGGCATTACACCCGGACTCAATGGCTAACTGAAAATGATAAGCCGGATCAAAGCCATCTGGATTTTTAGCAAAACTTCTTACCGGTCCGTGCTCGAAACCTTGATCGACAGGTAGGATTACAAATTTTCCTGTTCCTTTTAGTCTGCCGTGATTCATCATTCGCGCAAGGTTAGTAAGTACTCCTACGTTGTCTGCACCATACCAGCTTAAAATCTCTCTAACTCTGGGTGTCATCTGCTTCGCTCCTTGGCTGTAAAAAATCATTTTTTGCTCGAAATACCTTATTGAATTTTCCAGCTCAAATCAACTGAATCCGCAGCTCTTCTTTGACTTTGCAACTTGTTAAAGTCATTATCGCTGCATATGAATTTGGATTTTCAAGTGAACATCGAAAAAACCCCCAATCCCGAAACGTTGAAGTTTCTTTTCAACGTCAATAATGTCCACTCGGATGCCCAATTGCAGTCTTTTGAACCGGTCGAATACACCGATTCAGCTGAGGCGGAAGATTCGCCACTAGCGGCAACACTATTTGGATTTCCGTGGATGTCTAAGGTTTTCATCGGTCCCGAATTTATTAGCATTACTAAACAGGATTGGGTTGAGTGGAATATTTTAGAGAAACCCTTAAAAAAATTGATCGAAAGTCATTTTCAACAGGGTCTACCGTTATTTGAAAATCCCGAAATGCAAAAACTGGAAAATGCTTACAATCGTATTTTAGATTCGGATTCAGAAGAAATTAAATTAATCAAAAAAACTTTATCAAAGGAAATTCGTCCTGTCTTGGCCTTGGATGGCGGGGATATTGAATTTCGCAAATATGAAGATCAAATTTTATATATTTCATTGAAAGGCGCCTGCAACGGTTGTCCTAGTTCTAAAGCCACGTTAAAAAATGGAGTGGAAGCCCGACTTAAAGAAGTCCTTCCTACCCTAAAAGAAGTTTTGTCGGTTTAAAAATGCCATTAGCTATTCAAACTCAGCAGTTGTGCCGGAAATTTGTGACCTATGATAAACCCGAAGGTTTCCTGGCTTCAGTCAGTGGTCTGTGGAATCGAAAGTACACGGAAAAAATGGCGTTAGAGCCCACGACAATTAGCATCGATTCAGGGCAAATCGTCGGATTAGTAGGTGCCAATGGTGCTGGAAAAACAACGTTGCTGAAGTTGCTTTCGGGATTGATTCATCCGTCCTCGGGGAGTGCTTCGGTTTTGGGTTACAACCCCTCGTTAAGGCAAAATGATTATCTTCGGAGGATTAGCATTTTGCTGGGACAAAAAAATCAACTTTGGTGGGATATTCCAGCCTTGGATAGTTTTGCCTTGCTAACTGAAATTTATGATATTGACCGGACCGAATCAAAACAACGCATCAAAGATTTGTCTCAAATGTTAGATTGCGAACACGTTTTAAAAACGCAGTTACGTCGTTTATCACTGGGTGAACGCATGAAAATGGAAATGATTGGTGCCTTACTACATAAACCGGAAGTTTTATTTTTAGATGAACCAACCATTGGCTTGGACATCGTTGCCCAGGCCACAGTTCGAAAATTTCTGGCCGAATATGTTCAGAATCAAGGCCCCACTGTGATTTTAACCAGTCATTATATGGATGATATTGCACAACTTTCTGATCGCCTCCTTTTAATTAGTAAAGGTGGCCTCGTATATGACGGCACTGTCGAAGGTTTTACTGAAAAAACCGATATTGCGCAGAAAATAACATTTTCTTTAAAAGAAAAATTGGTTTCTGATTTCGAAGTTAACGGACAGTTACTAAAATCCGGAGAACAAAGTTTCGGTTTGTCGGCAAAAACGGAAGATTTGGCTACCGCCTTGACCAAGGTTCTGACGTTGCCGAATGTTCATGATTTAAAAATTGAAGAGGTCGATTTTGAGGAAGTCATTCATACGTTTTTACAAACGGAATCTCGCATTCGCAAAACTAGCCATACAGTCTAGTGTTGAATACCGATTTAACTTTGTAACTGACGTTTTTTTTGCACCGATATTCGCGGTGATTATCGAAATCACTTTGTGGATGTCATTGTTTACCGTTTCCGGGAACGAAACGATTGGTGGGTTTGATAAATCTCACTATCTGGCTTACGTTTTGTGGGCGGCCTTTATCGCGCGAATCACTAGTAATTGGATGTATGAATTTCGTATGAGTGACGAAATCGAGTCAGGTTCTATCAATGGTTTGTTAGTAAGGCCTTTTAGTTTCTTCGAATATTACCTGACACAATTTTATAGTTATAAATTATGGATCTCGGTTATTTCATTAGCCTTACCCTTTATCTGTGTTTTTATTTTTGATTTGCCCACAGAACTGAATCGAATTTTGCTTTCTTTACTTTTAGTTTTGTACTATCTGGTTTTAGTTCACATGATTAGTTTTTGTGTCTGCTGCGCAAATTTTTATTTCAACAAAGTCAGCTCTTTAACCGTCGCAAAAAACATTTTTATTGGAATGATTTCCGGTGAAATTGTTCCTTTAGATTTATTTCCCGAACCTTTCCGAACTTGGACCTTGAAATCGCCTTTTGCAAATGCCGTGTATACCCCTATTGGATACATTACCGGGCGGGTTCAGTTAGATCAGGTTTACTACGGTTTTTTTTCGAACACCTTGGCTATCGTATTTTTCGGGGCTTTAGGTGCATTGATGTGGAATAACGGAATGAAGAAGTACGTAGGAACTGGCGCATGAAAAATTTTATTTTTACGACAGTCAAATATTTACGAATTTACCAAGCCCTATTCAAAGCCAGCTTCATTGCCGACCTTGAATACCGTGCAAATTTTGCTATCAGAATATTAACCGATGTGTTTTGGTATGCCGGCCAAATTGTTACTTTCGAAGCTCTATTTCAGCACACCAAACTTATTGGCGGTTGGAATATTTACCAGATGCGGGTATTTATTGGTGTTATTTTTTTAGTAGATGCCGTGTACATGGTTTTATTTCACGACAATATGGATCAGATCAGCGAAAAAGTCCGCAAGGGCCAAATGGATTTGTTGTTGGCGAAACCAGTAAACTCGCAATTTATGGTTAGCCTATACCGAGCTTCAACAGCACTAATGGGAAATTTACTGATTGCCATTGGCTGGTTGAGTTACTCTTTATATACGCTACCGGATTTTTCTAAGATCCGTTTAATCTGGTTATTTATGGTGATTCCTGCCGGAATTTTTACTTTATACACTATTCGTTTTGTCATTGCGACGACGGCGGTGATTTTCACGAAGGCTGATAGTATTCAGTATCTTTGGTATAACTTTTATCGATTGGGGATGCGTCCCGATCGTATTTACCAACCTTGGTTGCGATATTTCCTTATGACTTTTGTTCCAGTGTCATTGATTGCCAGTATACCCGCCAAATTTTTGTTAGAGGCACCATCCGTGGAAAGCATTTCCTTTATCCTGATTGTGCCTTTTTTATTTTTCTGGGCCGGCCACAGATTCTGGTTATATGCCTTAAGTAAATATTCATCGGCTAGCTCATAAACAGAGGACCAAATTAATGAAAAATGATTTGTTGGATAAGAATTGGGAGATCCGAGAAGTCGATCGATTCATTACGGAGATTTACATTCCCGGGAAGTAGTATTTTGGTTAAAATGGCGTTTCCGCGATTAAAAAACTTTGCGGGGTAAAGCTTTTGGTTTACAACGGTGAGGTCGAATTTTACGAATCTAATAAACCAAAAGGGAAAATCATGTTAAATACAAAATTGATCCTAGTCAAAATCGCAGTTAAAATCTTAGTTACGGCCTTACTGTTAGGAAGTGCTTCTGCCTTTGCACAGCAGTCTTTAAATCCGCAGCATATGCAATGTTTAGGATCTGTTAGCAACTACGAATTACTCACTGAAACTAATCGTCGCATGAGCGGTAATAATAACGGTGGTGGTTGGGTTGACAATGGCCACCAACAAAACCTACTGATCGTCAGCTGCAATTCCTACCAGTTAGTTATTAACACCACTGATATGCAAACCGGCCAGTCTAATGACCAAACGTTCACATTGGGAACGTCCAGTCAGTGTAACGAGTTAGCGTCAAAAATTAACTCAATTAAAAGTACCCCTTTGTATTCAAATAAAATTGTCGGAGTCTGTAATTCCTTTCAATTGCAAAAGTTCTTAATAGATACCAGCATGACTGTAAAACAATTGCCGACTACGACTTATGGTACTTCTTCACAGTGCCAAGTTGCAGCCGACCAATTAAACGGAAATTAATTTTTCTGTTAAATTGAGTTTGGTAGATTCGTTTATATCTTTTTTAATCTAAAGAGACCTCCGCCGTATATGGATGTACTGTATGGGCGGTGAGGACACGAAGTCCGCGTCTCTTTAGATTAAAAAAGATATAAATAAACTACAAATTTAAAAACAAAAATTATTTTCTGATTTCAATAACTTCGGAAAACTCGAAACGCGATTTCTTTGCCATTTGCATTTTATCTTCAGAATGTCGAATACCGAAGGCAATAGCCGCGACTGTCATATACGGGGTTTCATTCAGCCCTAAAATTTCGTCGAAAGCCCCAGGATTAAGTCCTTCCAACGGACAAGCATCAATTCCAATTACACCGGCAACAGCCAGCGACTGTCCCATTGCAATGTAAGATTGCTTAGCGGCCCAACTTTGAATCGTTGCATGCCGAGGACCCGTGACTAGGTCACCCATTATCACGGTTTTAAAACCAGCCAAGGTTTCGACTGGAATACCCCTGGTTTTAGAAATGCTTTCCAGATATTTTTGGATATAACCTTCGGTCATATCGCGTAAATGGGTTAGCACAACAAATAGAGAGCAATCAGAAACTTGCGATTGGCCAAAAGCCTTTTCCCGCAACTTAACTAGAAGTTCTTTGTTTTCAACTACAACAAATTTCCAAGGCTGCAAACCATAAGAAGAAGGAGATAATCGTAAAGATTCCAATATCGCGTTTTTCTGTTCTACTGTTAAAGGCTTTGCGGGATCAAATTTTTTAACGGCATAACGCCAATTCAGTGCTTCAATAATACTGTGTATAGAATGTGCCACGGTTCCTGCGCTTTCTGGTTTTACCAACCTAAAATGTAAGCAAACATCAAAGGCGCAACGATGGAAGCATCTGATTCAACGATATATTTGGGAGTATTGATGGCCAATTTGCCCCAAGTGATTTTTTCATTCGGGACCGCACCAGAGTAAGAACCATACGAAGTCGTAGAGTCCGAAATTTGGCAAAAATAACCCCAAACTTTAACATCCGTTTGTTCCATATCTTGATGTAACATGGGAACAACGCAGATAGGGAAATCACCGGCAATACCACCACCAATTTGAAAAAAACCAATTTCAGATTTCTTCTGGGTAGCCATGTACCATTCGGCCAGTGACATCATGTAATGAATTCCCGATTTCATTGTAGTGGCGTTTTTCACACTTCCAGTCATCACGTGACTGGCAAAAATGTTACCGGTTGTTGAGTCTTCCCAACCTGGAACTACCATTGGCAAATTCTTTTCAGCGGCGGCTAACAACCAACTGTTTTTAGGATCGATCTGGTAATGCTGCTTCAAAGATCCGCTGAGTAAAATTTTATACATGTATTCGTGCGGAAGATAAGATTCACCCTTCTTATCAGCCTCTTGCCAAACGCCTAAGATTGCATCTTCAATACGACGAATAGCTTCCATTTCCGGGATACAAGTGTCGGTCACCCGATTTAAATGACGATCTAATAATTTCTGTTCATCTTCAGGTGTTAAATCGCGGTAATTAGGAACACGAACGTAATGATCGTGCGCTACCAAATTGTAAATATCTTCTTCTAAATTTGCACCCGTGCAAGAAATCGCGTGAACTTTATCTTGGCGAATCATTTCGGCTAAGGAAAGACCCAATTCGGCGCTACTCATTGCTCCGGCCAAAGTAATCATCATTTTGCCACCCTTGGCAATATGAGCATTATAAGCGATAGATGCATCTTTCATCGCGGCTGAATTAAAATGTCGGTAATGATGATCGATAAATTGACTGATAGGACCTTTTGCCATTTGGACTCCTTAAATGAAGCTCATTTTTTATTTCTAATTGGTTCTTTGATCAAGTAATTTTTATTTAAACTCTAGAATAACGATAGACTGTCGCCAATAACCCAGTTGATTTGCGCAATAGCCGAAAATTCTGCATCATAAAAATCAGACTGGTACGACCCGGCACCAACTGTGTAACCGAAGTTTTCAGTTTGAGACTTATAGATGGCGTAGACCGCTTGATTTTTTACTTCATTATCTTTGGCCTTGGCCCCGCGATAGACCACACCATAAAGATCTTTGTCTTTTTTGTAACCCAAAACAACAGACGTAATACTGATTTCATCACTGTCAGGGAGCAAAACAAAATTTTCGATTTCATCATAGAAGGCAATCGCCGATGCTTTGTTTTTGGTTTGAACTAATTGATAGCTAGGCATAAAAACAAATTCTTGATACGCCAAACCAATTTTTAAAAAGGTTTTCTGCCGACCCAATTCACCCATGCATTCAATCACGTCACAATCAAACTTCATTTTTCTTTTAATAAAACGGTAAGTAGTATTTTGCGCATAACCCAACTCAACAAAACTAACAGGATTGATACTTACCGCCGCTTCTAACATTCCCTGTGTGGCCACGTTAAATCGAGCCGAAGCAAATCCATATCCCATTGGGTTGCTGGGATCAGCCTGGCCCCATAACAGCCAGTCTTCTTTGATCTGTGCTTCGAGCGATCCACTACTAGGGTAAGAACGGGCAGAACCAACAACACTGGATTGGTAACTAAAAGCCAAACGGGCGAAAAAGAAAACAAAAACTATTAGTAGGAACCTCATTTTACTTCTTCTTCTTTCCTGTTCATCCACTCTTTGTAGTGATGTCTAAATACAACTGCCAAATAAACCGTGCTAACTAAAATGATAAGGAAACACATTCCAAAAAATAAAATAATTCCCATTAGGCCTGGCCCTTTGCCGTTTCTTTAATAGATTCTTTTGCTGCCGGAAAGTGCTCTTTAATTGTTTTTAAAGTCGAACGATCAATCAGTTTTTCAACAACGTGGGCTGCCATAAATAATCCAAAAGTACCCGTTACAAAACTAGAGGTTCCATAAATAACTCGACGACGGTCGCAGGAATGTTGATTGTTTTGTCCTTGCGGGCAAACACACTTAAAACCTTCGCCATAGTCATAGGTTAAATCTTCGGGAGCGAGCGGCGCCTCATCACTGAAAACGCACGGAACATCAAAAGATCCTTTTTCAGGAAAACCATATTCACTACGCAAAATTTTTCGTAATTGATGCGCCATCGGATCGGTATGAGTTTGTGCCAGGTCCATAACCTTAACTTTAGAAGGATCTAATTTAGCACTGGCGCCAGTGGAAGCAATTACGGGAATTCCCTGTTTTTTGCAAGTCGCGATCAAATGACTTTTTGCCGTCATGTTGTCGATACAGTCGATCACGAAATCAGGTTTATGCGATAAAATTTGTTCGGAAGTTTCGGCACTGTAAAAAATAGGAAGATCAATAACAGCTGCTTGCGGATTAATTTTTCTTAAACGTTCGGACATAACAACTGCTTTTTTCCTACCAACTAACCCTTGCAAGGCGTGCAGTTGGCGATTGCCGTTGGTAATACAAATTTCATCGAAATCCACCAAAGTCAGTTGACCAACTCCTGATCGTGCCAAACTTTCTGCTGCCCAGGAACCGACGCCGCCGATTCCAATAATCATAACATGCGAATTAAATAATTTTTGCATATTGGTATCGCCAATCAGGCGTCCCATGCGATCAAATCGGCGGTGCAAAACATATTTAGTTTCTTCGGGTTGCTTCAAATTTAGGTCGGTGTTGGTGCTTTCCATTGGAACAGTTTTTCTAGGTTTTGCCGGCTCATGTCAAGCACTTCTTTTGCGCTGACTTTTTTCAGTTTGGCTATTTTTTCAGCGACTTCCAAAATAGTGATCGGATGATTCAACTGACCGCTGCGACTGGGTGGAGACTGATCGGGACTATCGCTTTCCACCAGCAGCTGCTCCAGTGGAATTCCCGCAACAGCCTGTTCAAGGCGTTGATTACTTTCTTTCAGCAAAGCACCCCCTATTGACAAATAAAATCCTAACTTTAAAAACTGCTCGGCCTGCGGGAGGGAGCCGTTAAAAGCATGTACCATAGCACCGTTCGTCGGAATGCCTTGCATGTCAAAGATTTGCAACGCTTTGTCGTGCGCTTGTACCAAGTGGAGGACTAAGGCTTTGCCTGTATGATTGGCAATTTGAATTTGATTTTCAAAAATCTCAATTTGCCTGGCTTCAGAGTCTTTGCAAATATGCGGGCGAAAATCCAGACCGGTTTCGCCTAAAGCAATGGATTTTGACAACCTTTTGCAAAGAATATCCAAGGCGGTTTCGCATTCGACTTCTGAATGATCAGCCACCCAATAGGGGTGTAGACCAAAACAAGGCAGAATTTCTGGATGACTTGCCGAAAGGTCTGACTGCCTTTGCCAATCTTCAGGTCCGATTCCTCCCTGTATAAAATATCCAATTCCTTTGGACTTTGATTCTTGAATGAATTTATTAACTAAACCATCCAACCTAGGGTCAGCCAAGTGGCAGTGCGAATCGATGAAAGTATTTACATTAAAAAACATCCCATATCTATACAGGACCTTCATTGGAAAGGCTAGTTTTTCAAAGAAACTCTAGCGATCAAGATCTTCTTAGGCCGCCATACCGTACAGTTCTTTTTAATAATTGACGAACTGGCGCCAATTTTCATTTGATTCTATTATTTGAAATCCAATCCCCGGTCTGGACTAATCCAAACCGCGTTTACCGGGAAATAATGTTACCGGGAACGTACCAAAAAGCGACGAAGGAAGTAGTGTTTCAAAACTAGACGAAAGTTCTGCTTCAATCGATAGAA
>JAYVAZ010000111.1:0-17282 GCA_043750675.1 Pseudobdellovibrionaceae bacterium
CGCAAGAAACAATCCCCCCAACAACATTAATTCTGCACTTCCCATTTTTCTTCCTTTGTGGTGAATTTAGAACATGCATCAATTAGTGCTTGCTTCCGAATCACCACGGCGAAAATTTTTACTAGAAAAAGCCGGTTTTTTATTCCAAACATTCTCAGTTAAGGTATCGGAAAATTTAGAGAAAAACCTAAACGTTAATGAACAAATTTTAGCGATAGCCAGGACCAAAGCCAATGCCGCCTGGAAAAGCTATAAACCACCGAATTCATTGCCTTATTTGTTGCTTACGGCAGACACCATGGTTGTTTATGAAAATCAGGCCCTAGGCAAACCCGTCGACAAAGAAGACGCCAGACAAACTTTAAGACTATTGTCGGGGAAAAAACACTTCGTCGTGACCGCCTTATGTCTAGTTGATAGCCAAAAGAACTCGACCTTTTCGCCTCTGCAATTGATCGAAGATATATGCACCACCGAAGTTTTTTTTAAAAACCTATCGGAAACTGAAATTGAAAATTATGTAAACACCAGTGAACCTTATGACAAGGCAGGATCCTACGGAATTCAAAGCGCCGGCAGTCAGTTTGTCGATCGTATCTGTGGCGATTATGAAAATGTGGTTGGTTTATCAACCCAGTTTTTTACCGAAATGCTGAAAAAAAATGGATTGGTCACCGCAAAATCAAAATTCGATGGTGAAAAGAAATGAATCAAGCATTTTCAAAATTCCAACAGGCCATAAAGGCATTTCCAGAGGCGAAAATCATCGCGGTTAGCAAATTACAAAGCGAAGAAAACATAAAAAAGTTGGCTGATTTAGGACAAAAGGACTTCGCCGAAAATTACGTTCAAGAATTTTCCAAAAAAGAAGATTCGTTGCGGTCATTGAAATTAAATTGGCATTTTATCGGCCACATTCAGACCAATAAACTAAAGTTAATTGTCGGAAAAACCAAATTAATTCACTCCGTTGATAGCCTAAAACTACTGGAAAAAATAAATCAGCAATCCGAACAAATGAAAATCGTAACCGAATTCCTTTTGCAGATAAATTTATCGAAAGAAGACACTAAAAACGGAATATATCTGGAAGAATTGGATCCAGTTATTAACCAATTGGCCACCTTTAAATCCATTCAAATAAAGGGTCTTATGACGATGCCGCCTTTACAAAACGAACCTAAAGAAAATTTACCTTACTTTAAAAAATTGCGGGAGCTACGCGATTCTTTAATCACGGAATTTCCCAGTTGTCGTGAATTATCAATGGGAACTTCAACGGATTATGACATCGCACTTGAACAAAGTGCCACAATGATTCGAATCGGAACCGCATTGTTTGGCGAAAGACAGCCAAAGTAGGAGTTTCGCTAATGGCCCAAATCAAATAACTTTATTATTGTTTTTGAATTGAGTATATTAATTGAATGATACATCAAAAAATCGGTTTTATTGGAATGGGCAGTCTGGCACAGAGTATGGTAAAGGGCTTTATCGATAACAAGGTTTTAACCAATCAACAAATTTTTGCTTCCAACCGCACCTACGGAAAACTGCAAAAAATGGTAGATGCCTATCAAATCCATGGCTGTAAAACCAACGAAGAAGTCATTGATCAGGTCGATATCGTAATTTTAGCAATGAAACCACAAGATTTGCCTACGGCAATCGAATCTTTGACTTCATCTTTCACCGAAAATCAGATTGTTATTAGTTTGGCAGCAGGATTTTCTATTCATGCCTTACAAAAAATGATTCCGCAGGCACGGATTATTCGGGTCATGCCTAATATTCCGATGTTAATTCATCAGGGAGTTATTGGATATTCGACTAAAACCGACGATGGTTATCTTGATACCATCGTAGAAGATCTTTTCAAAAATTTAGGCTCTGTTTTTAAGGCTACAGATGATGATCAGTTTGAAGCTTTGACTATTGCTTGCGCTAGCGGAACGGGTTTTGTTATTGAACTGATGTTGTACTGGCAAGATTGGATACAGGAGCGCGGTTTTGAACCCAAAATTGCGCAACAGATGACTGTAGATACCTTTTTGGGTGCGGCAAAAATGGCTTCTATTATGAAGGATCAGTCTTTAGAAGAGCTCCAAAACCGAGTCGCTTCACGAAAAGGTGTCACGGCGGCTGGACTTCAGTCTATGCGCGAATTGGAAATTGAAAGAACTTTACGTTATAGTTTTGAAAAAGCGTCATTACGTAATCAAGAACTTGCGAAAGAGTCATAATCTTTTTATCCTATATGAAAGCGTCATGATGATGTTTTTCTGATTTCATGGAGGATGGTATGAAAATTACCCCGATCGATATTGCACACAAGTCTTTTCAAAAAAAAATGTTTGGTTTAGATGAAGCTGAAGTGTTGGATTTTTTGCAACAAACAGCTACAGCAATGGAAGAAGTCATCAGGGAAAGAAATTCTTTAAAAGAGTCTGTTCGTGAAAAAGAACTGGCACTGCACGAATATAAAGAAAAAGATCAAATTCTAAAATCAACAATCGCGACGGCTTCACAAATGTCAGAAAGATTTCGTCAAGATGCCGAGCGCGAATCAAAATTGATCATTGCCGATGCACAACAGAAAGCCGAAATTGTTACTCGCGACTCTAGAGACTCGCTAAAAAAACTTTATTCTGAAATTGCCGATTTGAAACGTCTCAGAATGCAGTTTGAATCTAATTTAAAAGCATTGGCGCAAGCGCATTTATCGCTGCTGGAACAAGGTGATCGGTTTATGCCTGCCATTGGATTGAATAACATCCATTTAGAAGAGTCTAAGTCCTCACGTCCTTCTAAATCGGCAGAAGTTTCTCCCCTGACGGCTGGTTGATTTAGTAATTTATTAACAGAAGAATCACGGCTTTAGCTGTCTAAGGCAAAGCCGCTGAAATGATCGAACTTTTTATAGCTGACCGTTATTCTGTACCAACAATAGATTTAAACGTCACAAAATGAGATAGTTGCCGAATTGAAAACGTTTTCTTTCGCCGCAACTAGAATTCTAAACCCCTGAAAAAGCAAGACTCTTTCCCTTTTGCTGAAAACTAGTTTGAAAAATTTGATCAAACTTCAATCAATGACCAACTGATAACGACTTAAAATAAGACTTTTATCTAATTATGAGACGGTGTCTCGCCTCTACTGCCCTACAACTGTCCTAAAGTTCAACTGTCTCATGGTCCTGCGTTTGCTCTACTTATATCTAGGAATACCATTAATAAAATTCACGTTGTTCCGAAATGAATAACTGTGGGGGACTTGATATGAAATTATGCACACTGCTTATATCTATGATTGTTGCTCAACAAGCACATGCATTACGAAACCCTGACTTATCAGGTGATGATTCGGGTGCTGCTGCGGTTTATACAATGGATGAAGTTTACGCGCAAAACGCTTCTTCTAAAGTAAATGCAGACACTTCTGGTGTTGGAGCTGCTTTAGATTTAACCGCACACAATGAAGGTAATTTTCCGCCAGCACAAGGCGCACCTCCATTATTAATCAATGCATTTGCTGGCCAAATTTATCCTACAGAAGACGCCGTAAATATTGATGCTACCGGCGCTTTAACTATTAATAGAAAGCCAAACCGAACTAATGGTCAAATGGATCAAGGATATCAATCCGCACAGTTACATAGAACATATTTAATGAGCAATGGACCGGCTACGAAATTAAATCAATGCGGAGCTAGTGGAATCACTATTCAAGCATTTATCCGCGCTCACTTTCCATTTAATGGTCAAAGAAATAAAGGTAACACAATCGTAGCGCTATCTAATTCTTCTGGAAAATCTACGATCGAAACTCCTAACTTTGCGATATTACAAGGTGGACAAAACAATTCTGAAAACATAATTGTACGCGCTCGTAATTCAGCCGGCGGCGCTGCAGATGTAACATCGGTTATAAATCGTTTTTCGTCTGTTCGTGAAGCTGAAGGCGCGGGACGATTAACAGAAGTGATTGCAACTATGGAAGCTTCTGGAAAATTAAGCGTTTATATTAATCGTGTACCTTCAACGACTACCGTTGTTGCGCCAGGATTTTTACAAGACGCAGTCCTAGTTGTTGGTAATGAGTTAGTTCCATTATCAATGAAAACAGATATGGCTGGCAACCCAACGACTCCAAATATTGATGAACAATCAAACTGGTCAGGCGAAATCCATCACTTAGCTATTTATTGCAAAGGTTTTTCAATCTATGACGTTTTAGGTGACGCGGTTCCAGGTCAATTAGAATACCCAAGTTTTAGACCTGAACACACTCCAATCACTGAGAACCGAAGAATTGCAAAACGAATGTACGAACGTTTAACTGGCGTTATCACTCCAATCGACAACCCGGTATTGGGCCAAATGGAATCATTAATTGCTTCAGGTAAAAAAGCAGATGCCGCTAAAATTGTAACGGGCGACATTGCGACAAGCATCAAAGGTGTACCAGACTTTTTAAATACTACAGTTAAACATATGGCCTTAAAAATTTCGAACCGAGAACTAACAATTCGTGTTCCATTAAATGACATGGCCGCAATGTACATGGGCGTTACTCGTGATGAAACCGATGCTCGCGAACTAATGTACGGAGATTTCTATTACCGTGCGGATACAACAAAAGCAGCTGTACCACATGATATGGCAGCTGATTTCTTAAAAACAAATAATGAATTAGAGACTTTGGATAACGGACAATGGGATATTAGCCGCGCACTTAAAAGAGTTGAAGGACAAAGATTAGCCATCGATTCGCAAGGTAACACGATTCCGCATCCAGATCCTTCTGGAGTATTGACTAGTAATGCTTTCATGAAAGCACATGCAATCATGGGAACACAACGTCGAGTGATCCAATATACTTTGATGGAGTTTTTATGTACTCCAATCGCTGAAGCCGCTGATACATCAGCTGGTTCTTCACGAATCGGTCGCGACGTTGATCGTAAACCGGGTGGTGACCCAAACAAGTTTGAGATGAGCTGTAAAGGTTGTCACACGATTATGGACGGCTTCCGCGGAGCTTTTGCAAGATTTGATATCGGAACAGTTGAAAGCGGAAAAATGATTGTGAAACATACTGAATCTGGCGGAACTGGAATGTACGGTTTTACCAAAACCGGAAATAACAGAGAAGCTGATGAGAACAACATCGTAAGAAAGTTAAACCACAATGAAAACGTGGCCTTAAATTACGGTCAGCCCTTAACAGACGCTACCTTCATTAACAATGCGATTGGTGTAAAGAACAAAACATTGTTTGGCTGGAGAGGCGAATTCGCTAAAGGCGGAACCGGTGCAGGACAATTCGGTCATTTAATTGGTGAGTCAAAAAGGTTTCCTCAGTGTTTAGCAAGAAAAGTTTACGAACAGATATGTTTACCTCCAACAGGTTACAACTATCAGGAAGTAAGCCCCGTATTGAATAACATTGCTGCAGGATTCGAGACTAACGGTTACAAAATTAAGTATTTATTTCAACAAATTATAGCAAACCCAGTTTGTTTAAAGTGAGGAAAAAGATGAAACTAGCAAAACCCTTATCACAGATTTCTTTGAAAAGATTGGTTATCATGTCTAGTATTTTTGGGGTCCTATCCATCTATGGATTTAATTGTTCGCAAGGTGGATTTTTGACAAATGGGTCAAACTCTGGCAGCAATAACTCCTCGGGTGATGGACACTCGGTTGATCTTGGAGTTGGATTATTAACTTCAGAACAGATCTTAAAATCGATGTCTTCATTGTTAGCTTTGAAGTACGACAATACTCAATATCATGGAACGAACCAATCTGCCTTAAACCCTGATAACTTGATTGTTGATACCTATAAAGAGCGAAGCGGTACATTTCCAGTTGAGAAAAACTTGGAAAAAATGACCGGCCCTCAGTTGATTTCAGTAACTAATTTAGCGGCAGCTTTTTGCAACAAATTAGTTATCGTTGAAAAAGATACTAATGAAGCTTCACGAAGATTCTATACCGGTATCGATTTTAATGCGGGATCAGATCAGATTTCATCTGCGACAATGAATTCGGTGGCGTCTAATTTTAGCCGTATTCTGTATTCTCGGGACCTAACCGAAGTAGAAGCAGCAGCAGTTGATTTACATATGATGGGTGAATTCCAATCAGAGATCGATCGTTCTGCCGCACAATCAACTACGGAAGTAGCGATTGGTTTGTGTACGGCGATGACTTCTGCGCTAGATGTTTTGGTATACTAAATTTAATAAACTTAATTGTTTGGGGGATCGTTTTATGAATAACAAAAAAGAAATACCTTTATGGGCAAGAACCGGACACGCAAAACCGGTAACAAGAAGAGAATTTATGGCTTCGGGAGTAATCCCCTTTTCAGCTACCCTTTTTGCACCTTCGTTAGTAACTTTACTTTCGAAAACAGCAACTGCAGCTGAAACATGTGATGCGGCCGCTGGCGCAGCAATGATCCCTTTTATTACTTTAAATCTTTCCGGTGGTCCGGCAATGTCAGCCAATACGGTTGTAAGAACAGTTGCGGGCAATCCATTAGATAGCATGACTAAATTAGGTTTAGGTTCAGGCGAAACGCGTTCTTTTGAAAACGCGGTAGATTTTGGTGGCGCCCTGTTTCCGGGTGCAGCCATCGGTGGCGGTAACGCCGGCCTGACCGTAAGTAAATTTTATGATGGTATTTTAACTCCATTTAACGGAGGCGATACAACTACTGTCAGAGAAAAAACAGCTTATTTTAATATGCCTGTTAGCACTGGTGACGATACCGGTTCAAATCACTTAGACGTAACCGGAATGATTCAGGATATGGGTTTACATGGGAGCACATTGCCAGGATTAGGTACACAAGATACTCCAACTGGCTTGGGTCAATTGTCTGCTAAAATGCCATGCCCTGCACCTTTCATCGTAGGTAGCGTTAACGATTTAACAAATGCATTGGGTTACAGCACTGTAGTTGGCGGTTATAAAAAATCGCAACACGTTGCTATGGCAAAATTGATTGCGGATTTATCCGGTGACCAAGCAAGAAGATTGGCTTCTTTACCTGGTGCTGAACAAATGAAAAAATTAATCGAATGTGTAGGCGTTAGTAACGCGGCCCTTATTAATGCAGGTTCAGGCGACATTAATCCATTCACAATGGCCAACATGTACGGAGCCGACCTTGCCACTATTTGGGGTGTCAACTTGGCAAATCCCAATTTAGGCAGCAAAGGCGCGGTCTTCGGCGCGATGGTTTATACTGGTCTAATGGGATACTCTGCAACTATCAACTTAAATGAGGGTGGTAACGACTACCATGATAACACTAGAACAAATGGTGACACTAAAGACGGTTCCAATGGAGCTATAGTTGGTAAAATCTTATTAACTGCAGAGTTATTAAATAAACCATGTTTTATCTATGTAATTGCTGACGGAAACGTTACTGCTGAAGAAACCGGTGTGGTTGATAATACAACTGTTTGGAAATCTGATGGTGGTAACAGAAGTTGCGCTTATTGCTTTTATTTCAACCCAGGTGGTCGACCAGTATTAATCAGTAAAACTCCGCACCAAATTGGTGGATTTACACAAGGTCAAGTGGCGGATCAGGACTTCCCAACTGGTGCAGATCCAGAAATCGCAGCACAAGCTATCGTAACTAACTACGCAGCAGCCAACAACAAGATTAGTTATTTAGAAGAAAAACGAATCTTGGATAGTTCAATCAGAGAGCAGGTTCTAAAAGTCGCAGTTTAGATAAATTTTCCTGTCGGGAAATTTAATCTAAACTTTTTATAAGGGGTGTTCGTTTGTTGAACGTAAGATTAAAAAGACAAATAAAATTTTCACTGTGGTTCGGCGCTTTAAGCGTCGTAACCATGGTTTCATTCAATAACTGTTCGGGTAGCCATAGTACCAATTCAGCTTTATCAGCATCGGACATTAATGCCTGTGATGATGAGTTGCAAAGTTTTTATGGTAACTCGGTACGGGCTTACGTAAACAAGACAAACTCCTGTGCCTCTTGTCATAACGACGCGGGTGCAAGCACGTCTAAGTTTGCTTCTGAAAACTTAGGAACGGCTTACGCACAATTCAAAGAAATTGGAATGGAACGGCTTCAGGCCGTGGCCGTAGACCCTACTCACGCAACTGGAATATCTGGTGGTCAACATCAAGAGCCTTTTAACAATTTAACCTATTTCTGGGAACGCGCTTTACAAAAAAATATTACTTGCAAATCAAATGTGCCTTTATCTGACGGTTCCTTAGTTGGCCGCGGCCAAGTAGCTGAATCGATTTATTTTGGTACAGCTACAGAAACTCTAACTTGGAATTTATTAGATGCTAAAGACGTTATCGAAGGCGTTAACGTACCTGCCGTTTTTCAAGTAGACGTTGCCGTAAACTATGAAACTATCGACGGCGCCCAAGTGGCCACTGGATATCGATTCAGTAACCCACGCGCTTTTGCATTGGTTGGAGACTTTCAAATCAATCTAGAAGGTATTTACTTTATGGCGGGTAACCGCGTAATGGCCGACCTTGTGGATTATTCTGCAATTAGCCAAACGATTAAAGGTGTAAATACAACTGTATTGGCAGCACAAACTGATATTGGTTATTCAAGTCAACTTTCTAACTTTGATGAAATTCAAGTTTTCATACGTAGAGCTAGCTCTACATTAAGAACTGATAATCCTCCGATTCCTCCAGATCCAGCAATTAGTTTGGCTGGTGGAGCGATGTTTACAAACAATGCTACCGTTAACGTATCCATTACAAATGATGCGACTGCAGTTCGTTGGTGCTTAACTAATCTTAATGAAAGACCCGCAACAACTAATGATCCGTGTCCAGGAGCGGAAGCAATCCCGGGACGTATCAATGGTTGGGCTGTTGCCCGTCCGACAAATTTTAATTTTAATTTAGTTTCGTCACCTGTTGCAGGCGACAATTTGCAACTTTATTTATGGATTGCCAATAGCGATTTAAAAATCAGTGAAGGCTCACCAAACGATGGGGTTTTATTTGATAACGTTCGCCCAAACAAACCGACATTCACTGTTACCGCAAATAATGATCCAGCTACGGGTTCCCAAATTGCCGACATTAACATTACTTCCGATCCAGATGTAATTAGATGGTGTGTGCGCGAAGGTTTAACTGCACAAAACAATGCAGGCGGATGTAATTTTACTTCGACCAAGCCAACAACGGTGGGTCTATCCGCCAATGGTGCCCGCGTAATCACGGTTTTTGGACAAGATGCCGCCGGAAATACAAATCAGAATCCTAATGCAGTGACTGTAACCAATACGTTGGGACAAATTAGTTATACACAATTAACGGCTGCCGATAGCTCATCAAGAGCGATCTTTAAAAATACTTGTGCCCTTTGCCATAGCAGTGCTGGTTCTAATCCAGCTGCACTTGCGGCAATGGATATAATGGATTACGCCGCAGTAGTTGCGCGTAAAACACAAATATTAGATAGAATAGATAATGTGAGTAGCCCGATGCCGGCTACTGGCTTAATGGCAGAACGTGAAAGAGCATTGATTAGATTATGGCTTTCTCAAACCGCAACTCCGGTTCAGTAAAGTACGTTTAGGGTGAAGGATAACTTTATGAAGTTAATGAACTTAAGAATTTTACAAGTAGTCGCTTTAGGAGTCTTCCTATCGGTGTTCTACACTAACTGTTCGGGAACACAAAAAGGCCAAGAGAACGCTATCGTTGGTCTTGATTCTGGATCTTTTGGTTTAGCTTGTGAAGACCAAATCAAATCAAAATATTCAAAAATTATTCAACCGTTTCTAACTCAAGATAAAACTTGTGGAAGTTGCCATATTGAAGGCGGTATCGGACTAGGAAGTTTTGCTTCAAAGGACACCGAAACATCTTACAACGCATTCAAAAGTGCTGGTCTTTCAAAAATTTCAATGCAGGCTATTAATGCGGGTCACAAACCTCCACACACTGGTTTGCAAAATAAAACCGCTATTAACAATATAAACGTCATTTGGCCAAAAGTGGAAAGTGACTACTTGGCTTGTTTATCCAAAGTTGATGGCGGTGGTGCTGATGAATCTATTTTAACTTCATCAAAACCAGCTGTTAATATTTACAACAACAAAGCAACCCAAACTTTGTCTTGGGATTTAGAAATTGCCGATGATCTGGACAAAATGGAACAAAGAACTGTATCAGCGGTCGTTTCTGTTGACGTAAAAATTCTATATCAAACTGTGGATGGAGTTGAAAACGTAATTGGTTATATTTTTTCGGATCCTAAAATTCAGTTAAAATCCGCAGCCGATCAAATCATCGTTGAAGGTGTTTACATTTACATCAATGATCAATTGATACAAAGCCAAACGGCGTTTACTTTCGTATCTAAAGTTATTGCTGGTACGGCGTTAAATACTTTGATGCAAGGTAAAGGCAGTACAATTATTGATCCAGTAAAAACTACGGACACTTTTGCCTTATACATCCGTCGTATTGTACCTACCTCTGAAAATGGTGGTGTAACTGCTCCACCAACACCGAATTTAACATTGAAAAACCCAGCTACTGGTTCAGAAAAATTTATCAGTACTACAACAGTAAGTACTTCTATCAACAGAGATAACGGTATTGTACGCTGGTGTTTATCTGAAAGTGACACTGGCCCTGCGACTACCGAAGATACATGTCCTGGACAAGAAGCGGTTGTAGGAACTGTAAACGGCTGGTTCGTTTCCCGCCCTACTTCTTTTGAAGTTTCTCCTGGGGACGGACTTAAAAAAGTTAATCTTTGGGTAGCTAATGGTAATTTGAAAATAAATAATACTGCGGCTTCCGACACAATCACTTTGGATACGGTTGCTCCAGCTGCTCCGTCTATTTCGGTAACCGACAATAGTTTAACTGCGGGAGAAATTCAAATCACCGGCCTAAACATCACTAACGATGGCACTGTAAAATGTTGGTGTGTGATTGAACAAAATTATATTATGGCGGCTCCAGGCAAACCTATGTTGAACGATGTTTGTTGGAGATGGTCATATGACGGTTCAAAACCTGATACCGTTGGTTTCAAAGGCGGCGGTCAACGTGACGTTTACGTTTTTGTTCGCGACGAAGCCGGTAACGTATCTGCTTCTTCAAACGCAAGTCGTGTGACTAATGGATTAGGTTCAATCACATACTCGCAATTAACGGGTTCAGCAGCAGACCCAAGATCGGTATTAACAAATAACTGTTTGGCTTGTCATACTCTTGGTGGCCCAGGTTACCAGCGCCTAAGATTATTTGAATACAAAGAAGCAGCCAGAGTGGGTAATACCGGATTGTTGGTTTCAAGAACAAATAATCCTGTCAGCCCAATGCCGAATATTTCGGGTGGATTGATGAGCAAAAACCAAAGGGATCTGATCCGATTGTGGACTATGCCAGAGAATTCGGATGAATTCGAACCTTAGGTTCGATTTGCGTAACGAACCCTAGGTTCGATTTGCGTAACGAACCTTAGGTTCGATTTGCGTAACGAACCTTAGGTTCGATTTTGCGTAACGAACCTTAGGAGTTCAAGTGAAACCGCAAAAATAATAAAAACTCGACAGAGCTTCTAGAAATAGAAGCTCTTTTTTTAGAAGCACGAGAATTCAGTGACTAACCTCAGCCTACCTCCCACCGAATGTTCCCTATTTTCAGGAAACTGTGTTTGCAACGCCGCTCTTTAATCTTAATCTATCGATTATTGCCCTTCGCCCGCAACCCGAGTCTATGGAACTTTCAAATCACAAAACCGTTTCTACATGGGCTAAGAAGCTTGTCCGCAAAAATCTTTATTTCGGATTTTATTCAAGGGCGAAGGGCTTAACCCTCCCTAGGAATGGAATAATTTTTGAAGACTCTCCGTTGAAAAGAATGGGAGCTAACTTTTTATGTATACTGAATTCGGTGGTAGACTGTTATTTAAAAAAAGAAAATCGAAGCGACCTCTTAACGCAAAAAAACCAACGCATTTGGTTTTAAGATTAAAAGATAGAATTCCTTCCTTCTTTAATCCTCACGATAGAAATCTAAAAAATCTCTTCTTAACGCTGGCAGAAAAAAATTAAGTGAAGGTTGACCATTTAGTTTTCAATCATACGCATTGCCACTGTGTGATTAAGTTTAAGCACAGCCAAAACTACATTCGATTTATTAGAGAATTGACCTCTCGCTTGGTTGCCTATTTTAGTAAACAAATTAAGGTGAACCTGAAAAGAATATTTGACTCTAGGCCGTGGACACGAATCATTCAATGGGGAAAAGATTTTATGAACATAACTAATTATATGAAAAAAAATGAAAAGGAGTCCGGCCTTTTACAGCCTTTGAAAAGGAACTTAAATCACAGCAGGCCCGATACATTTCAATTGAGTTTGTTCCAACCCTTTAGAGAATAGAGTCATGCAATTCCTACTTACTCAACCGCAAACTTGATCGACAGCATTCTCAATTTAAGACATCTCTACTGCCATTAATTGGATTAGAAACCAATCGGATGGATTTGGATTTGCATTTCATATCATTATAAGACGGGGAGGTTTTATGGGATATGAAGGTGAAAAAAGGAATAGTTTTCGCTATCCATTTGAATTCGAAGTAACGATAATGACAGATGATAAACAAATCTTCCGATGCAAAACTTTAAATGTTTCTAATTACGGAATTCTCCTGGACAAAATTTTACCTGATGAGTTGATCCATCAGGAACTAGAGCTCATTATCGAGCCTATGCAGGTTTATTATAGCCGGCAGGCGAGTATGATGCTGTTTAGAGCGCGGGTGATTGTGGACGATGAGCTGCCGTGTAGGTTGAATTTTGTGTCGTCACCGGCGAATTCGTTTGCGGAGATTGAACGCATCATTAATGCTGGCTAGGCCAGAGCGCAGCGATGGGAAAAGCCTAGCGTACGCTTAGAAGTGAAACTTCGAAAGCGGATGCGGGCTAGACATCGCTCGCCCCCGACTAGGCCACCGGGTAGAAGTAAACATTCATAAAGCCCAATTTCTCTAATTCGTCGACCGTAACTAAACTTCGTTTTCGATCTTTAGAAATCATTAAAATCGCATAGTGTTTAGGTAGGCGCGATCGATCAAAAAATCCTTGAATCACTTCGACAACGTCGGCATCAATAATTACCGGTGCGGGAACTGGTTCCTGATTGTCTTCTTGAATGCCAGTATTTATTTGGTATTGAATCAAATGTTTTAATGGTGGGTCTTTGAAAAAATCAGCTAGTGCAAGATTAACGGGAACCACAGCCATCGGAATTCTGTTTTGAACCAAATTGTTGAATTGAAATTGATTGATCTCATTTAAATTTCCGGTCGGAATTGAAGATGTGTCGGTTTCTACGCCTTCGCCATCTTTACTGTGCATAGCCACTTTAGGCAATTTCGGATACAGACGAAACATCACCACAGCACCAACGAAAGCGGTGATGGAAGAAGCAACAAAGGGATAAGATTTTCCATAAACATACAGAAATCCGCCTAAAGCTGGTCCAATAATTCGCCCCAAAGAAGCCATACTTTGCGTTGAACCTAAAATAAAACCTTGTTCATTTTCTTTCGCCAAAACGCTGATACTTCCTAATGTCGAAGCATTTACAAAACCATTTCCAAAAGCCAACAACGTCATTGCAACAGCCAATATCGTTAATGAAGAACCATCTGCCGTTAAAGCAAAACTGACCGTCATTAAAACCAATCCGGATAAAATCAATCTAGATTCACCTACTTTGGGTAAAATCTTACGCACCAAAAAACCTTGATTGAATACGGCTATTAAACCAATGAAAGCAAAACCGTAACTGACTTCACGAACCGTCCATTGGTACAAATCGGCCATGTACAAAATCAAAGTCGCTTCCATCATCGCCATGCTAAACGAAGAAATAAAATAGACCCCCATTAGCGGTCCAACAATAGGACGATGAATGGCGGAACTAATATTTTTAAGCCTAATAATAAAATTATCTTTTTTGGGCGTGGATTGATTTTCGGGCTTCAATGATTCATCTAATTTAAAATAAGCAAAGATTAAAGTAGCGATGAACAAACCGGCCACGCATAAAGCCGCAAAGGAAGTTCCAAAATGGGGATCGGTTGAAAAGTTTTGGCCAACCGAAATCAGTAAACCACCTACTGCCGGACCAATCAGGAACCCTAAACCAAAAGCGGCGCCGATCAAACCCATGTTTTTTGAGCGATTTTTTATGTCCGTTACATCGGAAATATAGGCCGAGGCGGTTGAAATACTGGCGGCAAAAAAACCAGCCATAATTCGAGCCGCGAATAACAAATTCAAATCGCGGGCATAAGCAAAAAGCAAATAGGACAGGGCCTCACCTAATAAACAAAACAGCAAAATCTTTCTTCGTCCTGAACGATCGCTTAATTTTCCCCAAAAAGGTGCAAAAACAAATTGCATTAAAGAATAAACCGACATCAACAAACCGGACTGAAGGGCAGTGGCGCCAAAGTTTTTTGAAAGTAATGGAACGATAGGGATAATCATTCCAAATCCGACGAGATATAAAAAAATTATCAGAAAAATAACAACGAGTTTTGACACAGGATTTCAACTTTCTTGCACTTGTTGCGCTGATCTTATTTGCTTTGAAGGCCAGACTCAAGAGATAATAGCGGCTTAGACTCAAGGGATAATACGCTACCATGTTACAGCAATCTCTCATTTCCATTCTAATAGGAATTTTTTGGACCAGTTGTAGCTTGGCTTCTTCGCCAAAAATTTACGGCAATAATATGCTAATGATCGGCGCCGAAGTGAACCATTTTAATGCCGAAGCCAATTATCTTTCTTCTGGCAATCAATACGTCAGTCTGTTGGATGGTTATTCCTATCATGTGACAGACTTTAATTTAACAACACGATGGACCCCATCTTTAAAATGGGGAATGTTTGTTGCGGCTAAAATCAGTACAGCGGAAAGCAAAAGTCCAACGGAGACTCGAACTAATAGTGGTTTTTCGGAAATGACTTTGGGTACTGACTTTGTTTTGATCGATAGCTCCTTTTTAGTCGTACCAGAGTTTTACATAACCACCCCGTTTAAAAAGGCGGATGCGAATTCAGACGATGTTTTGAATTCCGAAGGCGCAACGGTAGTTTCGGCACAAGTTTATCTGAAACGCACCCTAGGTTCTTTTCTGTTGCAGGCCAACAGCGGATTTATTTACCGTAATGGCGGACGTTCTTCTTTAGTTCCTTACGGCGCCCAATTGGAATGGAATATTTTCGGAAATATTTTTGGAGGTAGCCTCGATGGTTACACTACGGTTGGTTACGATGCTGATAGTGACAATACGACAGCAAGGGAAACTTATTTTTTAACTGCCAATGGTGGTAGCATGCGCTACTACGGTATCAATCCAGATTTAATAGAGGGTAGTTTTTGGTTTAGAAAAGCATTTCAAAAGGATTTTCTTTTTAAAATCGGCGCTGGCCACACCGTTACCGGCGCGAATACAGCAGCCGGTTGGAATATTTTTATGGGAATCAACTATACTTTTCCTATCGCCACAGAATACCGCGATAATATGCAGCCTGAAGTAATTGCCCCTAATCCTTACAAGTACATGAAAAAGGAACCGGTAAAAACCGATAGCGAAAGATTTAAAGAAGACACCGAAGACGGGGTAGACCAAAATCTTTTTAATAAAGATCCCAATTTTCAACCAATGGCTCCGGAAGAACCACAGCCGACGCCTACTCCCGTTCCCAGAAAAAAATTAAAATCCTCTAGTCCTCCCCCGGCTATACAGATTGAATTAAAACCTCAAAAGAAGAAAAAAAGGAAACAACAGCAATGAGCCAACTTTCCGATCGCTACAATCCACAAGAAGTAGAAGCCCGTATTTATTCTTGGTGGGAAACCAATGGCTATTTTAAGGCCCAAGATAAATCGACTAAACCGCCTTATTCCATTATTTTACCTCCGCCTAATGTCACCGGCTATTTACATATGGGTCACGCCTTAGATCACACGATTCAAGACGTTCTTATCCGTTGGAAAAGAATGAACGGATTTAATGCTCTTTGGCTGCCGGGCACAGATCACGCCGGAATTGCTACGCAATCGGTAGTAGAAAAGGAATTAAAAAAAGAAGGTATTACTCGTCACCAATTGGGTCGCGAAAAATTTGTCGAAAAAGTTTGGGAATGGAAAAACCAATATGGTAACCGTATCTACAATCAAATGCGTCGCCTGGGCGACAGCTGTGATTGGGATCGCGCCGTTTTTACTTTGGATGATGGTGTTTCCAAAGCCGTGCGAAAAGTTTTTACCAGCCTTTACAAAAAAGGTTGGATCTATCGCGGACAAAGATTGGTTAATTGGAGTGGTCCATTAGAAACAGCCATTTCTGATTTGGAAGTTGATTACAAACAAATCAAAGGTTCGATGTGGCATCTTCGATACGAATTGGAAGACAAATCACAGACACTCATTGTAGCAACGACTCGTCCGGAAACCTTGTTAGGAGACACGGCTTTGTGTGTAAATCCTGATGATGAACGTTACAAAAGTCTTATTGGCAAAAAAGCCCGTTTGCCTTTGATAGATCGTTTGATCCCCATCATCGCAGATACTTACGTAGACAAAACTTTTGGTTCAGGCGTTGTTAAAATTACGCCCGCACACGATTTTAATGATTACAAAATCGGTAAAACTCATAAACTACCTTTTATTAATATTTTGACTAAAAAAGGTGAGATGAATGAAAACGCGGGTCCTTACAAGGGACTTAAGGTTCAGGAAGCCCGAAAAAGAATTTTAGAAGATTTAACTGCGCAGGGCCTTTTAGAAAAAGAAGAACCACATGTTCTAAATATTGGCCATTGCTCGCGTTCGGGTGCGGTAGTAGAGCCTTTTTTATCTGAACAATGGTTTGTTAAAATGGAAAACCTGGCTACACCTGCAAAACGAGTTGTAGAAAGCGGTACTATCCGATTTGAACCAGAGTCTTGGACAAAAGTGTATCTGCATTGGATGAACATTATCGAAGACTGGTGCGTTTCCCGTCAACTTTGGTGGGGACATCGAATTCCGGCTTGGTATTGTGACAGCTGTGAACACGTGACTGTTGCTGAAACAGATCCCACTGTTTGTGAAAAATGCCAAAGCAATCAAATCCGCCAGGAAGAAGATGTATTGGATACTTGGTTTAGTTCTGCCTTGTGGCCATTTAGTACTATGGGATGGCCAAACCAAA